>DASPZW010000527.1:0-11174 GCA_035636055.1 Actinomycetota bacterium | reverse complement strand
CCTGGGCCTTGTAGCCCGCAGCATCAGGGCAGACTGGGCGACGACCTACGGCTACGCCCCGGTGGTCCTGGAGACCTACGTCGAGTCGGAGCGCTTCGCCGGTACCTGCTACCGGGCGGCCAACTGGATTCACGTCGGGTCGACGACCGGCCGGGGCAAGCTGGACCGCACCCACCAAGGTGGTCTGGCCGTGAAGGACGTGTACTGCTACCCGCTGAAGGCCAACGCCACCGCCACCCTCACCGCCCCCCTGGCCTGACGCCCTCCGGCCCACCCCCTTGAGCAGATGAGGCCTCCGTGGCAGGCTTGGCAGCGTGGCCGTGCCCATCGATCTCGCCCCGGCTGACCTGGCCGGCTACGAGGATGCCCGCCGGGCCTTGAGCACCCAGCTGGTGGCCTGGGGGCAAGCAGCGGGCAGGCGCCTCGACCCCGACACCGGCGAGCAGCTCCTGCACTACAAGTGGGGCTACCTGGACGACTACCTGGCGCGCTGGCACTGCGGGGACCTCGACAAGATCCTCCTCGAGCTGTTCCCGGCCAAGATGTTGCTGGCTCCCGACGAGGCCGCAGCGATGATCGACGAGACCCGCACCTTCCTGACGTTCCTGTCCGAGGCCGGCTTCCTTGACCCCGGAGGAGACAGCGTTGCAGTGCTGTGGCGCCACCTGAGCCGCATCGGCCCGCAGATGGGCCGCCGCCTCGGTGACCCGAGTTCTACAGCTGGGGCAAACGCATGTGGCTGGCGATGGCCAAGGAGGGCATCGCGCCCGACAACGCCAGCTCAGTCCACGCCTGGCTGGCAAGCTTTCACGCCCTTCCCATGCCGGCCAAGGAAGCCTTGCTCGGCGGGCCCCTGCGCAACCTCCCAGCCTGGGCGGGACCGGGACGCTTCTCACCCGCTCCGGTCACCTCCAGCGCTTCATCCAGCGGGCACCGGCGGCAGACCAAGCGTCACTGAGGTCGACCAAAGGGTCCGGTCACGGGGCTACTTCGCCCGGCAGGGACGGCATCACCGAATGTGTACGTCTTCCGTTTCGGACCGTCTCCGGACCCACTACCACAATTCGTATGATTTGCTCAAAAGGGGTTCGAATACAGTTCCGTCAGGAGCACAGTGTACTTACGTCTACCTATACACTAACATGCGTCAACACTAAGGATAAGTCCACCAGATCGCTCGTCGAGGCCCGAACTTCTAACGGAACCTCTAGCGCCACCAGCAGAACAGCCCCAATGAGGCCGAGACGGACGAACAAACACCTTTTGAGGGCGGTTTCAGCCGTTTCGAGAAATTGTAGGCCCCAGGATTCAAGGCGGGGTGTCCCACCAGACTTTGAACCTCATCCCACGGCATGGCCATCTCTGAGGTTCCCGGTTTCCGGACTGGGTCGGATTCGGGGGTTCGTGGAACGGGTACAAGCGGCGGAGCCCCAGGGGCAAACCCATGATCTCATACAAAATCTTGTATACTACCTGCCTGTGAAGGCCGTCGTGTTCGTCGGGAGCTCTGTCGATGATCTTCGAGCGTTCCCCACCGCCGCCCGCCAGCGGGCCGGCTACCAATTGCATCTCGTGCAGGAAGGCCATGATTCAACCGACTGGAAGCCGATGGCCTCAATCGGACCCGGTTGCCGAGAAATCCGGGTGCGTGTGGGCCAAGACGCCTACAGGGTCATCTACGTCGCCAGCTTCGGTGACGCCGTGTACGTCCTTCATTGCTTCGAGAAGAAGAGCCAACAGACACCGAAGTCCGACATCGAGCTTGCCAGGCAACGCTACAAAAAGATTAAGGAAAGCATCCAATGACAGGAGGCCCCATGAGCACCCAGCGATACAACAGTGTTTGGGACGCGCTGGAGGACACCCCAGGAGCGGCCGAGAACATGAAAGTCCGCTCCATCCTGATGCAGGGCTTGGCCGCGCACATCAAGCGTTGCGGGATGAGCCAGAGCCAAGCGGCGCACCTGCTCGGGGTCACTCAACCCCGCATCTCCGATCTGACTCGGGGGAGGATCGATCTGTTCAGTATCGACGCGCTGGTCAACATGGCAACCGCGGCTGGGCTTCGTATTGAAGTCACTGTCCACGAGGGTCTGCCCCCAGTCAAAATCCCAGGTCCCCAGGATCTTCCTGACCTCATGTCGGCGCTCAAGACATCCACCGTCCGGACCCAAAGGCAGGCACCGGCGCCGGGCCGCGCCAGCCGGTCGTCGCGATCCGGCGGGTAAGAACCCTCTCCGGCTTCCAACGAAACGTCTAACGGACCCGACCCAGCCGGACGGACCAACACGAACCCTCGTCGAACCGGACGAATGGCTCTGCCGGGGGCGGACAGAACAGCACGAATGAGCACAGGGTGGGGACTCGCCAAGTCGGCTGGGGCCAGCGACCCGAAGCGCCTCGGTCGACAACTCGCGCTGCGCTACGACGGGTGCGGCGGTCGCGGCGCGTCTCGACAAGGACCGCTCCGGCGCCGGGGTCGCCGCTCGTTCGGCGGCCGGAGCGCTGCCTCATGCGGCCACCGTCCATGCCCCCGCTGCCGGAAAGCCACGAAGGGCTGCTCGATAGGGGAATCATCCGCAGCCCACTCAGGTTGCATTGAGCGCATGCGAGTCTCATGAACATCCTGCTGGGGTTCTCGGAAGACAGTAGACAGACTGGTTAGTCTGGTGCCGCTGCCCGCCTGCAGTAGTCATGCCGGCACCGACTAGCCTCGCAGCTGAAAGGACACGGGGACGAACGGACAGCGGGACCTGGAGGGCCTCAGCGCCTTGGTCACCGGAGCCACCTCCGGCATCGGCAAGGCGGCGGCCGAGGAGCTCGCCCGCCACGGCGCCGAAGTCATCGTGCACGGACGCGACACCGGCCGTGGTGAGGCGGTGGTCGACGCAATCACCGCCGAGGGCGGCAAGGCGCGCTTCGTGGCCGCCGATCTCAGCGATCCGGCCGAGCTGGAGGGTCTGGTCCAGCAGGTCGGCGGGGTCGACATCCTGGTCAACAACGCCGGGTTTTCCTGGTTCGGACCGACGGCGGAGCTCGACGTGGCGACCTTCGATCGGCTTTTCGCCGCCAACGTCCGAGCGCCGTACTTCCTCGTCGCTCCGCTGGCACCGAAGATGGCCGCTCGGGGAAGCGGCAGCATCGTCAACGTCGGGAGCATGGCCGGCCAGATCGGTCTCGCCGGTGGCGCCGCCTACGGCGCGACCAAGGCCGCATTGGCGTCGACGACCCGTTCCTGGGCGGCCGAGTTCAGCCCCGCCGGCGTCCGAGTCAACGCCGTCGCCCCCGGCCCCGTCCTCACCGACGTGCAGCGGGCGGCCCGGACCGAGGCCCTCGGCGCCACCACCCTGCTGGCCAGAGCCGCCCAGCCCGGCGAGATCGCCGGCGTCATCGCATTCCTGGCATCCCCGAAGGCCAGCTACATGACTGGCGCGGTCATCGCCGCCGATGGCGGCCGCACCGCCATCTGAGTGGCAGCCTCTTGAGGGGGCCCGGCCGGCCGAGCGGCCGCTCAGTTTGGGCCGTGGGGGACGCCGTCACGGGAGCGAGCTCCGACGGTGTCCTCTACCCGACCCTCGACCACGATGCCTTGGCGGAGCTGGCCGGATTCGGCCACCGGAGGGCGATGTCCAGCGGCGAGGTGCGTACGCCGCCGTCAGTAGCGCCCGAAGAGGGTGTTGCCTGATGCGTCAGGGTCAGTGCTGGTCCAGAACTGCCGGAGGGCCTCCAGCCACTCGTCCGGTGTGATCTCGCCGTTGCCGTCGGCGTCGATGTTGCCACATGTGTACGTCGCATCGGCTCGGAGACCCCGAAGGCCGCCAAAACCTTGACGAACTCGGAGACATCGAGGGCGCCGTCCCCGCTCTCGTCAGCAAGGTCGAGGATCGCCTCCCAGAAGGGGACGATGACGGCCTCGACCCCGTCATTTCCCCGGATGTTGCCCTCGAGGGCCGCGTGGTACTCCTCGCGGCTGATCCGACCGTCCTCGTTGAGGTCCATGCCCTCGAGGTGGCGTGCCCATGCCCTCAAGGTGGCGTGCCCAGAAAGCGTGGATTCCCTCCATCACGGCCTTGCCCCTCGGAGACGCCTCCGACGTTCCGTAGGCGTCAAGAACCCCCTGGCCCACCCGCAAGAACTCATCTTCCGTGAGAAAGCCGTCTCCGTGGCTATCCCACATGCCGAAGCGGTGTTCGGCCGTTTATTTAGAGGGCCGGGAGGGCAGACGGCACTTTGGCGTCCATTGGAACCCGTTGCAGAGCATGGTCGAGGGGCGGGTTCGTGAGGCACGTTGACTGGTTCCCGGACGTCGCCACTGTGCGTGGTGGCTTCCCAGCCTGAGCGACGACCCGCTGGCATTCTTTGAGTACAAAGCGGCGCTCTACGCCATTCCATACTCAAAGAAACAGTCAGGCGCATGGGAAACTGGACGATTCGGTCTCAGGGTGGGCGCTCTGAAGCCTGGAAGACCACGCTCCGTGAGAACGAAGCGTTTAGGGCAGAAGGACCCTCGAACGTAGCGCTGCCTGCGGGTGAGATGGAGGAGTCGGCCCGGCTGACTGACCAGGCGTTCGATATCGGCGCTCAGCTAAGGTCCTACCTGGGGGGCCGCGTCAATTGACGGGTGACCACTCTGTCGTGACGCTCGGGGCGGGCGCGTCGTTTCCCAAGACGCAAGTCGGCGGCCGGAAGGGCGTGAAGCGAAATTCTATCCCCGTGTTGGTTGTTGCTCTCCTGCCCGCGACTTTGCGGGCATTCCAGAGATCGGGCACACTCGCTCCGGCGCTGAGAAGTACGATCGGTCTTCCGCGAAGGAGGTGTCTGATGGGCAGCGAGCCGTGGGGGTTGGGTGCGGCTGAGATCGTGAGCGCGGTGGCCGAAGGGAAGCTAAGCGTCCTTCAGGTCGTCGAGTCGCATCATGCGCATCGAGAACATCAACCCGTCGGTTCACGCGATCACGGTGGTGCTCGTTGACGAGGCGCTCTGTGCGGCGGATGACGCCGACCGGCGTCTTGTCGCCGGTGAGGAGGTGGGTGCTCTTCACGGAGTGCGATGCACGATCAAGGAGAAAGTCGACCCCGTAGGGAACCCCACACCGAGGGGACTCGTGCCGCTCGAGTACGTCGCCTCCGACGTCGACGCGCCACAGATCGCGCGCGCCTCAAGACCGCGGGCGCGATCCGGCTCGCGCGCACGAACCTCGCTGAGCTATCCCTCCGTTGGCCTACGACGAGCGGTCTGCGCGGCGCCACGCTCAACTCATGGGACGCGTCCAAGACGCCGGGGAGATCGACTGGCGGCGACGCCGTCGCCCCGGCAACGGGGATGACGCCCCTCGGGGTTGGCACCCGCTTCGGCGGGTCGCTCCGCGTTCCCTCACAGCGCTGCGGGACCGCGGCGCTCCGGCCCACCCTCGGTCTGATTGCACAGGCCAACGCGCTCGATGCATTCTGCGAACCGTTTCTCGCCCGGCAGCCGTTCAATATGGCGCGGAGAGCTCAGGGTCTCCGGCTCGCCTTCGGGGCAATGGCGGGAGGACTCCCGCAGGGCGTCCAAGTCATCGGTGGACGATGCCGCGAGGAGGCCTGCCTCGACGCTGCGCAGGCGATTGAGGAACAGCTCGGCATAGTCGCTCCGATTGAACCCCCCTCCGATCTGATCTCAGCGGCCCAGGCTCACTGATGGTTTTCGTCGGCGGTCCAACACCAGGCAACCCGGTTGCCGTCGTGGGCATCGGCGTCCAGACGCCCGCAGGCTCGACGCCCGACGAGCTGTGGGCGTTCCTCTGCGCCGGAAGATCGTGCGCTGAGCCGTTCGCTGACCCAGCGCTTCCCCCCGACGCCCACCTGCTGGTGGCCCGGGTGAAGGGCCCGGACCCCAAGCGCCACCTCGGCAGGCCGCAGGCCCGCCGGCTTGACAGGATCCACCTGCTCGCCACCGCCGCCGCGGAGGACGCCCTCGAAGGCGTTCGGGACGGCCTGCCCGAGCGCGGGAGGTGCGCGGTCGTCTGCGGGATCGGATACGGAGCCGCCGCAACCATCGAGGCGCAGTACCGCGGCCTGCTCGAGCACGGGCTGCGTGGCCTCAGCGCCCTGACCGCACCCGTGGTCATGCCGAGCTCGGTCGCCGCCCACCTGGCGCTTCGCTTTGGGTTCGGCGGTCCGTGCCACACGGTCTCCACGTCATGCGCGTCGGGGGCCTCGGCGATCGGCGAGGGGGCCGAGCTGCTGCGCCGAGGTGCCGCGGATCTGGTGCTCGCCGGTGGTGTTGACGCCATGCTGACGCTCGGGGTGGTGGGTTCCTTCCTGCGTCTCGGCGTGTTGAGCGCCAATGCGGAGAGCCCCGACCTGGCCTGCCGCCCCTTCGATCGTGACCGGGACGGTCTGGTCCTCGCCGAGGGGGCCGGCTTCCTGGTGCTGGTTCGTGGGGAGGATGCCATCGCCTCCAGGTGGGCGCCGCTGGGCTACGTCGCCGGCTACGCAGCCACGTGCGACGCTCACCACCTCGTGGCGCCCCCGGACGACGGGGAGGGGGCACGTCGCTGCATGGCCTTGGCGCTGGAGGACGCTGGCCTGACGCCGGGCGCGATCGGCCATATCAATGCCCACGGCACCTCCACCCGCGACGGCGACCGCGTCGAAGCTCGGGCGATCCGCAGGATGTTCGGCGACCGGCCGCCGCCGGTCACATCGGTCAAGGGTTCCACCGGCCACATGATTGGTGGGTCGGGCGCAGTCGAGGCCATCGTGACGCTGCTTTCGCTGCGAGACGGTGCGGTGCCGCCGGTCGCCGGCTTCCGGACCCCCGATCCCGATATCGCTCTCGACATCGTGGCAGGCCGGCCCCGGCCAGTGGGAGGGGCCTACGCGCTCTCGAACTCGTTCGGCTTCGGCGGGAACAACGCGGCGCTCGTGCTCGCCGGCGCCGGCACCGCCGCGGGCGGGCCCGTGTAGCCCTATCAACCCAACGGTCCGGCCGAAGGGCTCAGCCCCAGCCCAGCCTGCGCCGCTGCTTGAAGAATCCAAGGGAGACCACGAAGAACAGGGCGGCGAACGCGCTCAGGACCGCGCCGGGCAGAAGGAGCGCTCGCATCCCGCCCCCGTCCAGCAGCACGGAGCGGAAGCCGCGCATGGCCCAGTAGGCGGGGCTCGCGGGGGCCACGGTTCGCACCCAGCCGGGGAGCAGCCGCAGGGGCATGAGGGCACCGCCCATCCCCGCCAGGACCGCCGCCGCCAGGTTGGCGCAGGCGTTGAGCTGCGGGAGCGTCCGGACCAGGCCGACGAGCAGGAGGCCCAGCGCGACGCTGGCGATCGCCACCGGCAGGCAGAAGAGGGCCAGGGCACCGAGCGACCCGCGGACCCGCAGCCCGAAGGCGAGGATGCCGGCGGCGAAGAGGAACCCGAGTTGCAGGAGGGCGAAGGCGACGAGGGGTGCCACCTTGCCCACGAAGACCTCGCTCACCGATGCCGCCGCGCGCAGGCGGGGCCAGGTCCCCCACCCGTGCTCGCGGAAGAAGCTGAGGCCGACGAGGCCGACGGCGAACAGAGAGAACGTGGTGGCCGCCCCCGGGACCGCTTGCTCCGCACCGGTGGTGCCCGGATAGCCCTCCACGATGAGGGCCAGGAACGCGGCCGGCTTCAGGAACGCGATGAACACGAGCGGGACGGCCAGCAGCAGCACGAGGGGAAGCGGGTCCCGGACCAGGAGCACCAGCTCCTGGCGGGCCACAACACGGCTACGGTGCACCGGCCGCCTCCGGGGGCGCCGCCTCTCGGGGATAGGGCTCGCCCGTGACGGCGGCGAAGACGGCTCCCAGCCCCGGCCGCAGCACCTCGACAGAGCGGAGCCGAGCGGCGTCGGGCCCCGCCGCCGCGACCACCCGAGCGATGGTCCCGCCCGGGTCGTCGGTCGGGATCGACAGTGTGTCGCCCTGCAGCACCCCGCCGTCCCCGGGGGCTACCGCCGGCGGCGCCCCTGCGAAGGACAGCTCAACGACGGGGCGGGCATACGCGGCGAGCAGCGAACGGACCATGCCGGAGGCGACGATCCGCCCATGGTGCAGCACCGCCACCGATCCATCGAGCTCCTCCACCTCTCCGAGATGGTGGGTGGCGTAGCAGATGGCGATCCCGGTCGCGGCAGCAGAACGCGCGGCGTCGAGCAGGTCAGCACGGGCCGCCTGATCGACACCGGCGGTGGGCTCGTCGAGCAGCAGGAGCCGCGGCCGGCCGGCCATGGCACAGGCAACGTGGATGCGGCGGTGCTCGCCTGCGGAGAGCGTCTGCACCCGGCGCCCCAGTGAGCCGGCCATGCCGAAGGCCGCCCCCAGCGAGGCCGCGCGTGCCCGGGCGTCGCCCGGGGCCATTCCGGCGAGCCGGGCGAAGAAGGTCAGGTTCTCCCGGACGGTCAGCGTGGGATAGAGGCCCAGGGCCTGGGGGGCGAGCCCGACCAGCGGCCGGACGGCGTCTGGCTGGGCGACTGCGTCGACCCCTGCGACCCGGACGGTGCCCTGGTCGGGACGGAGCAGGCCGGCCACGACCGAGATCAGGGTGGTCTTGCCGGCTCCGTTGGGGCCCACCAGACCCAGGATCTCGCCCGGTGCGATGCTGAGGTCGACCCCGGCCAGGGCGGCGGTCCCCCCGTAGCGTTTCCACAAGCCGGAGACCTGCAGCGCCGGCGCCTCGGTCATCGTCTTGGTCACGAGCCCTCCCCGGTGGCCGACCAGCGGGACAGCAATGCCGGTGCGGTCCCGGCGGCTTCGAAGCGGACCGGGGCGCGCTGGGCGTGCCAGTAGGCGCGATCTGCTCCGAGCACCTGCAGATCGAAGCCCAGCAAGCGGAGCAAGGAGCGCAACACGGGGGTCATCATCCCGCAGGCAACGCTGAGGCCCTGCCGCCGCAGTTCGAGGTAAGTCCCAGCCAGCAGCGGGACGAGCAGGCGGTGCCGGTGGTGCCGGTGGGAGGGAGCGACGACGATGCGGCCCACGTCGGCCACGGCCCCGCGCGGCTCGACGGTGATCCCGCACGTCCGCTCGGTGGGGAGGGGGATCTCCGACGGCAGGATCAGCCGTGCCGTGGCCACCACCGCGCCCTGCTCCTCGCCGATCAGGATGATGGCCCGTTCGTCGTCGGCGTCCTGCTCCAGGCCTGACGGGTACTCGGAGGGCTGCGCCCAGCCCTCGGCCACCACGGTCTCGAAGCGGAGCCGGAAGGCCGCCTCCCGCGCGGCCGGGGACCTGGCGACGGCGACCTGCGCCGGCCCGCCTGCAACGGCCCCCGCCGCGAGGCGGTCGAGCGACGCTAGCGGGTCCGTCTCGTGACTACCCGGCGGAGACGATGATGTCGCCGGCGACCTCGATAAGCGACTTGGGTGTGGCGGGATCGGTGCGGGTCCCCTCCCCGTTCAGCGCCATGCGCTCCACGAGGCCGGAGCGCCCGAACTGGTGGGACGTCCCATCGACCTTGAAGCCGGTCGCGCTGGTCTGGCTGAGCTGGGCGGTCGCCGCGGCGATGCCCTGGTCCCGGTTGTTCGGGTTGATGTTCAGGACGTTCTGGCCGTCGACGCCGGCCTGGGCGATGGCCGTGCCCTTCGCGAAGGAGGAGGGGTCGGCGAAGTTCCCGGCGGGTTGATCGTTGTAGTAAACGGTTGCCGTGCCGCTCGTGTTCACGATGGTGACGTTCTGGAGCTTGCTGCGGGAGGTCAGGTGCGACGTGATGACGACGGTGAAGCGGGCCGTCTGCTCGCCCTGCTGCCCGGCGCTCGAGTAGAGCTGGCTGTCGTTCAGCCCGTCGATCTGGGTGAGGTAGCCGTAGCCCGAGAAGTCGCCGCCGTTCTGGTCGAGGTGGCCGACGAAGCGCCAGGCGACCTTGCCCGCCGCCGGCTGGCCGACCCCTCCGTTGACGGAGGTCGCTGGGGTGCTCTTGCTGCATGCGCCAAGCGCCGCGACAAGAGCGACCAACGAGACCCACCAAAGCCTTCCCACCCCGCCGCGTACTATAGGCTCGCCTCCGAATGAATGGAAGCCCCCGGGACGGAAACGGTATTGACCTGCGCAGCCTGATGCGGGAGCTGATCGTCGAGGTGTGCGACGTGGCGCCGGAGCGCATCCACGAGGACTCCACCCTCGACCAACTCGGAATCGATTCCCTGAGCGTGGCCGAGCTGGTGGTCGAGCTCGAGATGCGCCTGCAGCGGGAGCTGCCGACGGCGGTCCTGCGCCGTCTCGAGGACGTCCGGACCTTCGCCGAGATGGCGCAGGCGCTCCAGGCGGCGCTCGGCCCGGATGCGGTGGTCTCAGGCGGGCCGCCGTAGCCCGGTGAACCTTGACCTGGACGCCGCGGGCACGTCCCCGGCGGCGCTGGCGCTCCACTACGACCTGCCAGCCGAGTTCTTCCGGCTATGGCTGGGTCCCGATCTCGTGTACTCCTGTGGGCTCTGGGACGAGGGCGATCCTACGGACACGCTCGAGCGTGCGCAGCACCGTAAGCTCGATTTCTTCGCCGGCGAGCTCCACTGCCGGGGACGGCGGGTGCTGGACGTCGGCTGCGGATGGGGTGCGCTCGCCGAGCGCTTCGCCGTGACCCACGGGGCCTCCTCGGTGGTGGCCCTCAACCTCAGCGCCTCGCAGGTGGCGTTCGCCCGCCGGCGCGGCGCCCCGGCGGTGGAGTTCCGGCTCGAGAGCTGGGTGGACCACGAGCCGGCGGAGCCGTACGGGGCCATCACCTGCGTCGAGGCCACGGAGCATTTCGCCTCCGACCGCTGCTCGGCACAGGAGAAGGTCGAGGTGTACGGGCGGTTCTTCGAGCGCTGCGCCTCCTGGCTCGAGCCGGACGGGCGGCTCGGGCTCCAGCTCATCTGCCTCGACCAGGTCGGCCACGCCGGCAGCCGGCCGCGGCGTGGCCCGCTGTCCGAGCTGATCCGCCGGGACATCTTCCCGGAGTCGATGCCAGCGTCGCTCTCGGAGATGGTGCTCGGTTGGGAGACCGCGTTTCGGCTCGAGCGCTTCGATGCCCACCCCGACCACTACCGCCGGACCTTTCGGGCGTGGCATGAGGCCGCACGCCGCGGGCGCGCGGAGGCCGAGGCGCTGGTCGGGGCGGGCGTGTACCGCACGTTCGCCCGCTACTTCGCCGCCGGCGAGGCCCTGTTCCGCCTGCGGGAGCAGACCCTTTACCGGG
>DASPZW010000526.1:0-4674 GCA_035636055.1 Actinomycetota bacterium | reverse complement strand
AGCGGCGCGGCCAGCGCCGCCGCCGCCCGGGGATCGAGCGTGCTCGGCGGCAGGGGCTCGTTGGCCACCAGTCCCGACTGTACGACGATGTCCGCCGTGCAGCCGACCGGCTCCACCTCGTAGTAGATGGCCACCAGGGCGCGTTGCGTAAAGGACACGAGCCGGCGGGAGTTCACGCGCACGGCGCAGCCCGTCGGCGATTCCCACTCCACCTCCCGGGTGAGCACACCCGTCCGGAAGTCGAGGGTGCGCCGGTGGAAGCGCAGCTTGCCGTAACGCACGTCGAAGGGCTCGTCGTCCACGAGCAGGCGGATGATCTTGCCGTTGGTGACGTTCACCACCGTCTGGCCCGCCTCCGGGTAGCCGTAGCCCCCCTCGGCGTACGGGAGCGGGCGCACCTCGTAGAACGAGTTGAGGTAGGACCCGGGCAGGGCGTGCGGTTCCCCCTCGTCGAGGTTGCCCCTTAGGCCGATGTGCCCGTTGGAAAGCGCGAACAGTGACTCGGTCTGGGCCAGGATGCCGAGGTCGAGGTGCGTCTCGGAGAGGCGCCATGGGTGGATCGGGAAGGCGGGGTGATCGACGATCACGAACCGTGCTCCAGAAGCTCGGCGAGGTCCGAGACCACGAGGTCGGCACCGTGGGCTTTCAGTGCGTCCGCCTGGCCCACGCGGTCCACCCCCACGACGAAGCCGAAGCCACCCGCGCGGCCTGCCTCCACACCGGCCAGGGCGTCCTCGAAGACTGCCGCGTCCTTGGGCAGCACGCCGAGCAACTCGGCAGCCGCCAGGAACGTGTCGGGCGCGGGCTTGCCCCGCAGATTCCGCTCCTCGGCGACATGGCCGTCGACGATGACGTCGAACAGCCCGTCCAGGTCCGCTGCCTTCAGGACGTCGCGGCAGTTGGTGCTGGACGAGACCACGGCCCTCCCCAGGCCCGCCTCGATCACGGCGTGGACGTAGCGGACGGAGCCCTCGTAGGGCTGGACCCCGTGGTCATGGATGAGGCGGAGGACGATCTCGTTCTTGCGGTTGCCCAGGCCGCCGATCGTCTCTGCGCCCGCAGGATCCTCGTGGCTGCCCTCCGGGAGGTGGATGCCCCGGGACTTGAGGAAGGAGCGCACCCCGTCGAAGCGGGGCTTGCCGTCCACGTACTCGTCGTAGTCGGCCTGGGAGAAGGAGACATTGGGTTGGCCCGTCTTCCCAGCCCGCTCCTCCAGGTACCCGTCGAACATCGCGGTCCAGGCCGCTGCGTGGACCTTCGCCGTCTGGGTCAGCACCCCGTCGAGGTCGAACAGGCAAGCGCGGATGTTGTCAGGCAGCCCCAGGTTCGTCATCGGGCGACCGTGCCGGCCGCCGCTGCCGTGGCGATGTCGCGGGGATAGGTCTTGAGCGCCTTGAACAGGTAGACGGTTCCGGCCCCGAGCGGCAGCAGCATGAACAGGAATGTCCACTGCAACCCGCTGCGGCCCCCACCGAAGACGTAGTCCGACATCAACCCGAACAACAGCGGCGCCAGTGCCTGGGCACCTGTGCGAAGCAGGGAGCGGATCCCCTCCGCTCTCCCCCACAGCGGCGGGGGCATGATGTCGAGCCGTGCGGCATCCATCGGCGCCCGCTGGGCCGAGAGGGCCAGGGCGGCGAAGGTCACATAGGGCACCGCTGTGATCAAGCTCCGCGTGAGCAGGGCGGGGACGAACAGCAGGGTGGCGAGGGCAGCGGCCAGCGCGCTCACCAGGATGCGCCCGTTGACGTGGCCGCCCTTGAGCAATGAGTCGCCGAGAGCCCCGCCGGCGAGAATCCCGATCACGGCCCCGCCGCCGATCACCAGCATCAGGAGGTTCGCGAGGGCCGCGTCCACCCGGTACTGCTTGCGGACGAATTCGACGCCGAAGACCTGGACCCCCGCAAGGAAGTAGTAGCCCGCGGCGCTGGCGACGATGAGGATCACGTTGGTCCGGACCCTGAGCACGTAGCGCGCGGCGTCGATGAGGCCCATCCGTGCCGGGTCGGCGGCGACCTGGGCATGGTCGGGGACGATGCCCCGGGCGCGCACGAGGCGTTGGGCGTCGGTCTCGGCGGGGGCCCCAAAGGACCCGAACGAGCCGGGAGCGCGGCCGCCGGTGCGGACGGGCTCGGGGAGATGGAAGACGAACCAGGCGAGGAAGAAGGCGGGGATGGCGAGGATGAGGAACGCGGCCCGCCAGGACAACGCTGCGATGTCGCCCGTCACGGCAAAGCCGATGCCGGCCCCCAGCAGCTCGCCAGTCAGGATGTAGCCGTAGATCTTGCCGCGCTCGTCGCCGGAGAACAGGTCCCCCACAAGCGAGGCCACGATCGGCCCGGCCGCAGCCGTGACGATGCCAAGGAACAGCCTCGCCAGGAGCAGTTTGCCGAAGGACCCGACGGTGGCGCTCCACACCATGGCCCCGCCCCACAGGAAGACGCAGATGCCGAGTGTTCGCGTCCGGGGGGCACGGTCGGCCAGGACACCGAACGGGATGCTCGCCACCGCGGCCACGACTGACGTGACGGCGACGAGCAGGCCGATGTCGGTATTGTTGATATTCAATGCCTGCCGCAGCTCGATGGCCGAAGCCCCGACGGTGGCGGCGTCGGCGCTGGACAGCGCCAGCACGGCGGCGAGCAGGAAGATAACCCGGGTCCGGTCGGGACCACCGAGAAACACCTCGAGGTGCTGCCGCCCGCGCCGGCCGGCCCGCCCGAGGATGCGGGCCGCGCGGGATGCGAGATCACGGGTGGTCTCGCCGAGGCTCCGCTCCCTCATCTTCAGGAGGATACCCGGCTCTCGGGTCGGGTCGGTCGGGGGCCTCGTAGTTCGCGAACCCGGGCAGCAGCTTGGCGAGGACCCCAGCCACAAGCGCCTGAAATAGCGGAACCGACTTGAGCGGGGAAAGATCGACGAGCACGCGATGGAAGGGCCTGGTGCCCGGGCGGGGGACCTTCAGCTTGGCAGGCTCGTCGCGGGCAGGGGCCGCGGCTGCGGGCGCCGGGCGAGCATCGCCATCACCCCCCATCCGATAGCGAGCAGCATCCAGAAACTCAAGAGGCGGTAGGCGAGCACGGCCGTCAGTGCGGTCCCGCCGTGGAGGCCGGCGGCGATCAGGGCTGCCGTCATCGCGGCCTCCACGGCCCCAAGTCCCCCAGGCGCCGGCCACACGGTCCCGGCGGCGATGCCTGCCCCGTAGGCGAGCAGCAACCCGTGCCATGGGATCGGCGACCCCGTCGCCCGGATGGCGAAGACCAGGCACGCAACGTCGAGAAGCCAGTTGCACAGGGAGAGGGCGGACACCTCGGCGTAGGTACGGACCGGGACCCGGATGCTACCGGCCCGCGAGAGCAGGTCGTCCAGCGCTGCCGCGGGATCGGGCCAGCGATCCAGCCGGCGCAGCTGGCGGGCCACCACGCCAGGGCCTGCGGCCCCCGAGGGCTCCGTGGAGCGCCGGACGAACGCTGGGAACCGGGTCGCCAGGGAATGCAGCACGCGGCGCACCGCTGGGAAGCGCAGGGCTAGCAGCAGGGCCAGGGGCGAGGCGACGAGGACCGCGGACGTGGCCAGCCCGGCGACGGCGCCGAGCACGCTGCCCGAGACCACCGCCCCGATGAAGAGCACCGCCGCCAGGGCCAGGGTGGCCGTCATCCACAGAATGACCAGCGCCCAGCCGGCGAGCGCCAGGCCGATACCACGGTTGGCGTACTGCCGGAATGAATAGGAGGCGGAGAAGGGCAGGGGTGCGACGGGGACAGAGAAGGCAATGGCGGTGCTGGCCAACCCGATGGCGACCACCGACCGGAGCCGGATCCGTCCACCCGCCGCCTTGAGGAGCCGTGCATGCCCGGAGGCTGCCGCCCCGAGCGAGGCAAGCTCCGCGACCACGGCGACTGCCAGCCAACCCCACCGCAGGTGCCGGACGGCGCGGAGGGAGGTCGCGAGTGCGGCGCGGTCAAACGTGAAGACCACGGCGAGGCAGAGCAGCGCCCCTGCCCCGACGAGCCACACCGCTCTCGCCCGGGGGGGCTTGACCGCCGCTTCGGTTGCATGCTCCTGAAGGTCGACGGTCCTCACCCGAAAAGCATAAGGGCCCGCAGGTCGCTCTGACGTTTGGCGCTTATCTGTTCGCAGCGAACGAAAGGACACCAAACCTCTTCTTACATACCTCGACGATCATGCCAGGACGCGACCGGGCGGCCCTGGGGGCCGCCCGGTCAGCGTCGTGATTCTGGTGCTCGGGCTAGCGGGATGCCTCGTCGTCCGTGTCCTCCGCTGCCGATCCGGCGGGCCGGCGCCGCTTCGAGGCCAGCTTGAGGGCGACGGCACCGAACGCGTAGCACATGGCTGCGAACAGCACCAGCGGCAGGGCGTTGGAACCGGTCACCGGCAGGATCGGCTTCTTCGAGACCGACAGGCCAAGGACCGAGGTCGTCGGGGTTGGCGTTGGGGTTCGGGTGACCTGGACGGGCGCGATCGACAGCGTGGGCGTCGGGGTCAGGGTTGGCGTAGGCGTGGGCGTGGGTGTAGGTGTTGGCGTGGGGGTCGCCGGAGGTAGCGCAGATACGGTGATCGAGTTCACCCCGACGCCAAAGTCGCTGTTGTAGTGAAAACTGCTGCCCGAAAAGTCATAGATCAGCGTCGTGAGAGTGGCGACGCCAGGCGAGA
>DASPZW010000525.1:0-5391 GCA_035636055.1 Actinomycetota bacterium | reverse complement strand
GCCTTGACCGTGTCGATCAGGGCCTTGAGGCCCTCCTCCGTCACGATGTTGTGCTGCTTCAGGTAGGCCTGGAACCTCGGGATGGGGTCGTGCTGGCGGGCATGCTTGACCTCCTCCTTCGACCGGTAGGTCCGGTCGTCGTCGTCGGAGGTGTGGGGGGCGTAACGGTAGGTCTTCGCCTCGATGAAGGTGGGCCCGCCGCCGCTGCGCGCCTTGTCGACCGCCGCCTTGGCGACCTCGTAGCAGGCGAGGACGTCGTTGCCGTCCACCACGTGGCCCTCGAACCCGTACCCGGCGGCACGGTCGGCCACGTTCTCGATCGCCATCTGCTTGGTCTGGGGCACGCTGATCGCGTACTTGTTGTTCTCGCAGACGAAGACCACCGGCAGCTTATGGATGCCCGCGAAGTTCATCGCCTCGTGCCAGTCGCCCATCGAGGTGGCCCCTTCGCCGAACCAGCACATCACGACAGCCGGCTCTCTGCGGTACTTCACGGAGTAGGCGAGCCCGACCGCGTGGGGGATCTGCGTGGCGATCGGCGACGACCCGTTGATGATGCCCAGGCGGTGACACCCCCAGTGGGACGGCATCTGGCGGGCGCCGTTGCAGGGGTCCTCGGCCTTGGCATAGACCCCGAGCAGGACGTCGCGGGGGGTCAGCCCGGCCACCAGGACCACCGCGAGGTCCCGGTAGTAGGGGACGAAGAAGTCGCTGCCCCGCATCAGGGCGTAGGCGCTGCCGACCTGGCAGCCCTCGTGACCGGCCGAGCTGACGACGAAGGGGGCCTTGCCCTGGCGGTTGAGGGCCCACATGCGCTCATCGAGCATGCGCGCCGTGATCATGTAGTGGTGGATCTCCAAGAGCTTCTCGGGCTCGAGATCGAGGACTTCATGGGTGACTTCGTGGGTGATCTGCGTCCGCTCGGCCTTCGCCATCGACGACCCCTACCCTTCCATCGTTCTAGGAGAGCCCGTGCGATGGGACCCCGGCTTGTTCGGAAACCGAAGGATGCTGGCTTCCTCGCGCATTGTAACCCCGAGTAAACCAAGCTCGGCGGCGGTGGCGGACCGTACCTCCGCACCGAGGATCGCGGCCAGATGGCCGACCACCGTGGACCGCACGGCATCCATCGGGGGAGCGGCCGGGAGGAGCCGTTCCAGCGAGGTCACCGTCACCGCCGGGATGCCGCACGGCACCATGCCGGCGAAGAACGACAGGTCGGTGGTGACGTTCAGGGCGAAGCCGTGCTTGGTCACGCCCCGGGAGACGTTGACGCCGATCGACGCCAGCTTGTCCTCCCCCACCCAGACGCCTGTGAGGCCCTCCCGCCGCCCGGCGGCGACGCCGAACTCGTTCACCGATCGGATGAGGACCTCCTCGAGGCACCGGAGGTAGGCGATGACGTCGGGGTCCTCCAGCGCCAGGACCGGGTACCCGACGAGCTGCCCAGGGCCGTGGTAGGTGATGCTGCCCCCCCGGTCGCACTCGTAGACCTCGATGCCCCGGCGAGCCAGCGCCTCCTCGCCGAGAAGGAGGTGCTCGGCCGAGAAGCGCCGGCCCAGCGTGTAGACGTGCGGGTGCTCCAGCAGCAACACGGTGTCGGGGATCTCCCCCGCCACCCGGCGCCGGTAGAGCTCGTTCTGCCAATCCAGGGCCGGACCGTAACCGACGGTCCCGGCGTCGACGACCGTGAGCGTCCTCATCTACCGCCCGGCATGTAGGCGCCAAGGTCCGAGGCGAAGTCGGCCTGCTCCAGCAGCGATTTCAGCTCGGAGAGGAACCGGGCCGCCTCGGCCCCGTCGATGATGCGGTGGTCCCAGGACATCGAGAGGAACACCATGTGCCGGATTGCGACGGCGTCGTTGCCATCCACATCGGTCACCACCACAGGTCGTTTCGTCACGGCGTCGAAGGCAAGAATCCCTGCCTGTCCCTTATTGATAATCGGCACGGACATGACCGAACCAAAGGGCCCGGGGTTCGTGATGGTGAAGGTCCCGCCCTGGACGTCGTCGGGGACCAGGCGCTTCGCCCGGGCCCGCTCCGCGAGGTCACGGATTGAGCGGGCGAGGCCCACGAGGTTCATCCCGTCGGCGTGCTTGAGCACCGGGACGATCAGCCCGTTCTCCAGGGCGACCGCGATGCCGAGATGGACGTAGTGCTTGCGGGTGATCGTCCCGTCGCCGTTCCAGGTCGAGTTCACCTGGGGGTACTTGAGCAGCGCCTGGGTCACGGCCTTGGCAACGAAGGGCATCCACGTCAGCGAGAAGCCCTCCCGCTGCTTGAACGCCCCGCCCGCCTGGCGGCGGATGCTGAAGATCCGGGTCATGTCGACCTCGATCGTGTTCCACGCCCGCGCGGTCTCGATGTTCGAGGCGACCATGTGCTCGGCGATCGCCTTCCGCATGTGGGAGACCTGGATCACCTCGTCGGGGCCGGTCGATGCCACCGCGTACGAGGCAGCGGCAGCCGCCGGAGCCTGCTCCGAGGCTGCGGCCGGGGCGGGAGCGGCGGGAGCGGGCGGTGCGACCGTTGGTTGCGGCGCCGGGGTGGCCGGCGGGGCCGAGGGCAGCGGAGCCGCGAGGACGTCCTGCTTGGTGATGCGCCCCCCGGTCCCACTCCCGCGGACGGTCGCCAGATCGATACCGCGCTCGGTGGCCAGCTTGCGGACCAGCGGCGAAAGGACCCCGCGCAACGGCTCGTCGGCGGCGGGGACAGCGTCGGCCGCCCGAGCGGCCGGGGCCACAGTCTGGCTGGCCGCCGCCGCAGCAGGCTGGGCCGGTGTGGGGGCAGGCGGGGAGGCCGGCACCGCCTGGGGACGCGGCGGGGGGGCCGGGGCCTCAGGAGCCTCGGGCGGGGGCGCCTCGGTCTTCTCCGCTTCGGGCATCGGCTTGGGGGCGGGCGGCGGCGTGGCGGGTGGAGCCGCCTCGCCAGCGCCGGTGATCTCCGCGATCACCGATCCCACGGTGACGGTCTCCCCCTCGCCCGCGTGGATACGGGCGACGGTTCCCGAGACGGGGGACGGGATCTCGCTGTCAACCTTGTCTGTGGACACTTCGACGAGGGGCTCGTCCATGCCGACGGCGTCGCCCTCACGCTTGAGCCACCGCGTGATGGTGCCCTCGACGACGGTCTCTCCCAGCTGGGGCATCTTCACTTGGGTCGCCACGGTTCACTCTCCTGCTGTCTGGGGCCAGTACCCATGATCCTACCTGCGGAGGGGCCGGCCCTACACTTAGACGCGTGGGGGTGCTCGCGCGTGACGCGTTCGAAGTACTGGTCGGCGAGGCGCTCGACGAGCTTCCGCCTGAGCTCATGAAGGCGATCTCGAACGTCCAGGTCGTGGTCCAGGACCTCCCAGGCCCGGAGGCGGCCGGAGTTCGGATCGCCCCGTCGTCGATCCTCCTCGGCCTCTATACCGGCATCCCGTTGACCCAGCGGGGCATGGGCTACGCCGGGGTCCTACCGGACCGGATCACCATCTACCAGGAGAACATCGAGCGGGTGGCCGGCTCGCCCGAAGCCATCCGGGCCCAGGTCCGCCAGACCGTCATCCACGAGTTCGCTCACCACTTCGGCATCAGCGACGAACGATTGTCGGAGCTGGGCTGGTAGGAGGCGGCCGCGCCCCCAGATGCGGTGTCGACACCGAACTCTTTCTGTTTGACCGCGGATAACGCGGTCAAACAGAAACTCTTCTCTGGTGAATTGCTACTCAGCCGAGCGGGATGCCTGCCGTTTCCACCGTCTGGCGGTAGGTCGCCGGAAGGGCCAGATCGTTCTCGACGGCGACCTTCCCGCCGGTCGCCTCCACCAGGACCATCGCCGGCTGGCCGTTGAGGTACTGCGTGAGGTCCACGCTCCCCCGCTGGCCGGGTGTGACCTCGACGCCCGCAAGGGGGCCGGGCACGTTCGGCCCGGTACCCGACAGGATCGTCACCTTGCAGGTGACCTTGTCCGGCCCCTCCCCGATCAGGGCCAGCGTGTCGGTGCCCCCGGCGGTGGACCCGGCCGCAACCAACCAACGGGCCGCGGTGCCGGGAGCGCCGAGCACGGTCTGGTAGGCGTTCTGCGGGCCGACGGTCAGGCGCTCGACCACCACGGGGACGCCGTTGGTCGAGGACACGACGGTGGCGTGGCGGGTACCGCCCGGCACCTGGTCGGAGATCTTGAGCGTCGCTTGGCTCCCTGCGGGTACCGGGACGTCCTGTGCCCCCGCCGGGGCGCCGCCGCTCTCGGTCTGGTAGGCGGTGCTGATGAGCGCCTCGTGGTCGCTCGGGTTGGCGACGACGACGTCCTCCTCACCCTGGGCAGGGACGTCACCGCCGGGCACCAGCCATCTGGTGCTGGGCGCGGTGGCGCCCACGTCGAGCGTGAGGCCCCGGACGCCCTCCCGGGACGAGACCTTCATGAGCCGCCCGACGACGACCCGGCCCCTGGTGGCGGTGACGTCCAGCCCGACGGAGGCGGTCGCCGGGTAGAAGTCCCCGAGGAAGAGGGTCGTCTGGGACAGCTGCGGGACGTCCACGTTGTTGAGGCCAGACGGGATCTGGTCTCCCTTGGCCCCCAGCACCCGGACGGTGATCTGTGCCTCCTCCTGGAAGGGGTTCGTGACCGCGAGGTAGGTGTCGTAGCCGGGCGCCGTGCTGGCGATGGGGAAGATCCAGCGGGTGCCCGGCTGCTGGCTGCACCGGGAACTGGCCGCCCCGGCGCTGGGGGTCAGGACGGAGAGGTAGCTCCCCGTCGCCTGCCCGAACGCCTCGACCGCCGTCGGTCCCTCGGGGGCCGTGGCCGCGGCGGGGGCGCTGTTCGAGGAATCCGGGCCGAGGTCGGCTTCGGACTGCGCTCCGGAGGCCCCGGTCCCGGACCGGCGCACATGGACGGGCTGCGCTCCGAGGTTCGCCGTCCAGAGGGTCGACCCCAGTCCCTGCGCGGTGGGGGCCGGGCAGTACCAGGCCTCCGACAGGGGCGCCCCCGGCGCCGAGACGGCGACCGGCGTGGCGATGCTTCGGGACGGCACCAACCCGTCGAGGGTCCAGGCCCCGGCCATGACGAGGACGACGAGGAGCGCGAAGCCCAACTCCGCCCGCCGCATCAGGGACCCCACCGGGGATGGCCGCCCGGCGGGGCCCCCGCCGGGACGATGCGAACCCGCGAGCCGGCCAGAGCCGGCGGTCGCTCGGTCCGTGCCGGCGGCGGTGGGAGGGGGCCGGGCTCCTTGGTCGTCGGCATGCGCGCGGCGAATGCCATCGCGGACGCCAGCGCGAGGAGGGCGCCGCCGGCGAGCACCCAGGCGATGCGCATCCACTCGCCCGAGTAGCTGATCCGGACCACGCCCGAGACACCCGCCGGGACGGTGAAGCCGTTGGACCATCCGAACGACCGCACGTG
>DASPZW010000524.1:0-11858 GCA_035636055.1 Actinomycetota bacterium | reverse complement strand
TTGGTGAGTCCCGGGAATCCGGACTGTGTCGTTCCGCCCCCCACCGTCACCTTGGCACCGCCCGGCGAGGTGGTGATCGTGTACGCCGTGATCGCCGCCCCCCCGTTGAAGCCTGGCGTCCAGCTGACCTGCGCGCTGCCGTCGGCCCCTGTGGCGTGCGCGGACGCCGGCGCGTCCGGCACGGTAAAGGGCGTTCCTGGCACGGGTGCGGAGGCGGGACCCTGCCCGGCGCCGTTCACTGCCGAGACGGTGAAGCTGTAGGAGGTCCCGTTGGCGAAGCCGTCGACCGTCGTGCTGGTCGAGTTGCCACGGACCGACTGGGTGTGCCCGTCGGAGGCCCGGGGCGGCGAATACCCGATGACGTAGCCGGTGATCGGGGAGCCCCCGTCGCTCGACGGCGCCTTCCAGCTCAGGCTCACCCCGCCCCCGTACGGCGCGACCGTCAGTGCCGTCGGTGCCCCCGGGGGTGCGGCAACCGGGCATCCGGTGCACGACGCGTCCGTGGCCGACCACACCGGGTGGATCTCGTTGGGGCTCGAGTTGAGGGCCTGCGAATCGATGACATACGGGCCGACGAGGCGGACGTGGGTGCCAAGGGCCGGCGGCGTGATCGAGTCCTGCGGGACAATCTCGGCGTGCATGGTCGTGCCGTAGGTGCTCTGGAGCTGGGCGTCGACCTGGATGTCGAAGCTCCAGTCCCCGTCGGTCTCCTGGGACCGGGAGCTGTTGCGGGACACGATGGTGCCGGTTACGACCGCACAGCTCGACTGGATGCTGAGGCGCCCCGGATTCTGCACGCCGGAGCTGGGGTCGGACCGGCAAGCCGGGTCCTGCCCGGCGGAGTCACCGGCGGAGAAGCCGCCCAGCGCGACGGCGAGCACGGCCAGCAGTGGCAACGGCGTGAACCACCGGCTCCGGCGGCGGCGCCGGCTGACGCTGTGCTGTCCCCCCAAAGCCCTGCCCACCCTTTCCATCCGCTCCATCCGGCTGGGAGGGTCGGGCGCGCGGGCGCGCGGCTACCGTACGGGTCCCCCCCCGGGTCCCCGCCCTAAGGATGACCCACAAACGTCCCGGTCAATACCCGCGACCGGGTTAAGGTTTTCTCAGCTTCCGGCGGCAGGCGTCGGCGGCGGCCAGCCCTCGGGATTGGGAAGGTTGACGACAATTGCCTCCTGATGGGAACGGGCCACGGCCATCCTGACCGGCTCGGTGTCGCTCCGGTTGGCCTCGACGTGCACGACATGCGGGGGGACCCAGACGAAGTCGCCGGCCTCGGCGTCGTGGCACTCCTCGAGGCCGGACGGACCCAGCCCGGCCCAGAACCGGGCGTGGCCCGAGATGATGTAGATGGCGCTCTCGCACTCGCCATGGTGATGCACGGCCGAGACCGCCCCCGGCGCCAGCTCCACGTGGCCGAACCACAGCGCACCGGCACCGACGAGGCCGCTGGAGATCGCCGCCTCCCGCCGCATGGCCCCGCTGGCCGCGTCGGGCGTGCGCTCGGAGGGACGGATCACCCGGAAGCCGCTCACGCCGGTACCTCCGGGACGTCGGCCGGGGGCGAGCCAGCCACCGCGGGGTGCGGGCGGGTGTCAACGGTCAGCCCGAAGACGTCGCGGCGGGCGTAGTGGCCCACCGGGTCGAACTCGAGGCGCGAGGCCCGGGCCGCCCCGGCGTCGATCTCCGCATAGAGGATTCCCTCCTCATCCTTCAGCGGGCCGGCGAGCAGAGACCCGCCGGGCTCGACGATGGCCGACCACCCCGGGCACATCGAGTCCTCGTCACCGCCGTACAGGCCCTCCCGGCCGGGAAAGTCCTCCGGGACGTCCCTGCCCCGGAGCAGGGAGCCGACCCCGATCACATAGACCCTCCCCTCCCGGGCGTTGTGCCGGAGGGTGCAGATCCAGTTCTCGCCGTTGTCCCAGGTCGGCGCCAGGAGGATGTCGATGCCCTGGGCGTACATCGCGTACTTGGCCAGCGGCATGTACTGCTCCCAGCAGGTGAGCGTGCCCACCCTCCCGAACGGGGTATCGAAGGCTCCCAGCGTGGACCCGTCTCCCATCCCCCAGACGAGGCGCTCGCCGCCGGTCGGCATGAGCTTGCGGTGCCGGCTCACGAGCTCCCCCTCCGGCGAGAAGCACAGGACGGTGTTGTACAGGGTGCCCCCCGCTGCGTCCAGCTCGTTCACGCCGACGCAGAGGTAGGCGCCGGCATCCCGGGCGGCGCCGGCGAGGGCGTCGGTGGCCGGCGATCCCACAGTGACCGAGTGCTCCAGGAGGCGCCGGTAGCGGCTGGTCGCGTCGTTCCAGGGCGCGGAACGCCAGACCCAGTCCGGGTAGCCGGGAACGAATGCCTCGGGCAGCACGATGAGCTCGGCGCCGTGGCCCCCTGCCTCTTTGGCGAGGCGGCATGCCTTCTCAACGGTCGCCTCGCGGTCGAGGAAGACGGGCGTGGCTTGGACGGCTGCTGCCAGCGCGGTGCGCACGGCTACACCCTACGCCCGGACTCGGCAAGGAGTTGGGTCTGGGCGTCGGCGCCGGGGGCGGTCTCGACAGCCGGGCCCAGGGCACCGTACCGGCGCCAGAGGTCGGCCTTCTCGGCGAGCACCTTGCGGGCGACCTCCACGAGCTCGGGGTCGAGCCGTTCGTCGGCCCCGATGGCCCTGGACAGGTCCCAGGCGTGCATCACGAGATCGAGGATCCGCTCGGCGACGTAGTCGGAAGCCGGGGCATCCCCGCTGGACAGGTGCACCAGGCGATCCATCGCCCCGTCCTCCCCGCATGCTCCGACCGCCGCAGCGGCGGCACGGTGCCAGGCGCCCACCGGGTCGTCGCCCAGCAGGTCCCCGTCGAAGCGGTCGCCGACCTCGGCGATGGTGGCGCCTTCGACCAGGGGAGCCACCCAGCTCGTCC
Source organism: Actinomycetota bacterium (assembly GCA_035636055.1). Lineage (GTDB taxonomy): Bacteria > Actinomycetota > CADDZG01 > JAHWKV01 > JAOPZY01 > JAOPZY01. The sequence goes on along the minus strand of DASPZW010000524.1, from coordinate 8,946 downwards.
CGGAGACGACGTGGCCGACCAGGGCCCGCACGTTCCATTCGGTGCAGGGGGTCGGCAGGTCCCACTGGTCGGCGGCGACGAGCGCGATGCGGGTGGCAACCTGGTCGCAGGCCCTGCTGTGCAACTCGGTCATCTCAGCATGCATGGTGTTCTCCTTCCATGGTAGGAGCCGGCAGCACGTCGGCCGCCCAGCTCTCCTGCTTCCAGTCCGGCACCGGTGCGGGCCGAGCCGCCCGGGGGACGAACCGCGAGCGCTCGACCAGCTGGTAGCGGTGGATATAGCGGGGGCAGTTCGGGAAGACGTCCCGGATCGCCACCCGTACGATGAACTGCGCGCCCGGGTAGGCGGCCAGCAGACCGTCGTTGCCGTCGATCGTTGCCGTGCCGTTCACCCGCATGCGGTGGCCCCGCTCGAAGTCGATGAACAGCAGCCCCACCTCCGGGTTGGCGAGGGCGTTGCCCCAGGAGAGGAACATCCCGTTGCCGTCGTAGTTGGGGAAGGCGATGGTCTGGGCGTCGACGACCGTGACGAAACCAGGGTCACCTCCTTTGTAGGAGCACGAGGGGCGGCCCTGCGCATCCGCCGTAGCGAGGAAGAACATGTCCGCGCCCTCCACGAAGGCCGTGTCGCCGTCGTCCAGGTGGTCCTTGAGGAACTTCTCGGCGATGCGGTCGGCGAGCGGCCTGGTTCGGAACCGGTCCTGCAGCGTCCGGCTCCCGGGCGGGAACCAGTCGGTGTGCGGGGAGTCCCCCTGGAGGGTCCGGCTCGCCCGGTCGAAGTCGTCCAGGAGGCGCTCCAGCTCCCCGGTGGTCTCCCCCGGCTGGGTCGCCAGGGCGTGGGCCGCAACCCTCGCCCCGGCGACCAGCGCCGCCAACTCCTCGACCTTCACCGTCATCCGGACCACGCCCCGGCGCTCCCACTGCAGCCGCACGGCTATGCCGCCGCCTGCGCCGTGACGTAGCCGACCACCCGCCGGACCTCGTCCGCGAACGCGTCGTAGTCGACCTGCAGCCCGTTCAGGTACACGCTCCAACCGCTCACGAGCTTGGCGTAGTGGACGGCCTCCTCGATCTCGGCGGCCGTCGCCCCGTGCAGTTTCGCCGCCTCTGTGTGGAACAGCGAGCAGTACCGGCACCGGGTCACCGCCGCGACCGCCAGGCCCATGAGCTCCTTGTACTTGTTGGGGATCAGCGTCTCGGCGAACTGCACCCGCTTCATCAGGTCCCACTCGGCGTCGATGAAGGCGTCGGGGATCTGATCGACGAACGAGATCGTCGTACCGAACATGCTCTGCATCTCGTTGTGGACGTCCTGCCTGCTCATGCGTTTCCCCCCATGTCCGGGGCTGCGGATCAGCCCGTCGACGCCGAATCTAGGAGGGGGGCATTGCCGTTTGGTTGCCGATGGGTTGCAATGGGAGGCGGGGGGAGCATGACCATCGAGATCAAGCTGTTGGGCCGTTTTTCGGCATGGCGCGACGGCGAAGAAGTACCGGCGGCCACGTTCCGTGGGCGCCTCGTCAGGACCCTGGTGCGGATTCTTGTCACACGGCGCGGATCGTTCGTCTCTCGCGACGTGCTGACGGAGGCGCTGTGGCCCCAGGGCCCACCCGCCGATCCCGACCTCAACCTCAACGTGCTGGTCACCCGAGCCCGCAGCGCCCTGGGCGATCCCTCGCTCATCGTCACCGGAGCGGGGGGATACTCGTTCGCGCTCGGCGATGCCTGCACTGTGGACGCCGAGCGATTCCTCGAGCTGGTGGGGTCTGGGCAGATGCGCCCAGCCCTCGAGCTCTGGACCGGCGAGCCGCTCGCCGAGGATGCCTACGAGGACTGGGCCCAGGCGTACCGCAGCCGCCTCTGGCTGGCGAACCTCGAGGCACTGGAGGGTGCGGCGGCGGACGCCCTCGCCGCCGGCGATCCGGTGCGGGCTGTGGCATGGGGCCGCCTCGCGGTGGCGCGGGAGCCACTGCGCGAAGCGGCAACCCTGCTCCTGGCACGCGCCCTGGCGGCGTCCCACGACACCGCGGCCGCGCTCGACGCCCTGGCCGGGCTTCGCCGCAGGCTGGCGGATGAGCTCGGCCTTGACCCCTCGGGCGAGGCAGACGACCTCGAGGGCCGCATCCTGCGGGGCGAGGCGACCGCCCCCCGGGCGCCGAGACCGGCGGTGCTCCCGTTCGGCGGGCTGGCATTCGTCGGGCGGGAGCGGGAACTTGACGAGATCCTCGGCGTGGCGGACGGCTTTGCGCTGGTCGTCGGGGCGTCCGGCTCCGGCAAGTCGCGGCTGCTTGCCGAGGTGGTCGCACGGTCGGCACGACCGGCCCTTGCGGTCCGGGCAACCCCGTCCGAGCGGGACGAGCCGTGGCATGTCGCTCGGGCGCTCGTTCGCGCCGCTCTCGCTGTGGCCCCCCGGGCGGCCGAGACGCTCGAGCCGCGCTCCGCCGAGGCTCTGGCCGAGGTCGTGCCGGAACTCGCCGGGCGGGGCCATCCCGGGGCCGGTCCCCTCGACGTCGAGAGCCGGCGGGCACTCGCGATGGAGGGCGCGGTCCGGCTCATCGAGGCGGCGGCGGGCGGCGACTGCCTGCTGGTGGTGGACGATCTTCAATGGGCGGATGCCAGCAGCCTCGGCATGCTCGACCGCGTGGCCGCCCGGCTGCCCTCGGTCGGGCTGGTCCTTGCCTTCCGGCCGGAGGAGTTCACCCCGGCCGGCCCGGCCGGGCGCTACCTGGACCGCCTCGGTGACCTCGGACGGCCGCTCGCGACGGTGCACCTCGGGCCGCTCGCCCCGGACTCGCTCGACGCCGCCATCGCGGAGCCTGGGCTCGTCGCCTGCATCGTCGAGGACACCGATGGGTCGCCGATGGCGGTCGCCGAGTTGCTGCGGGAGCTTGCGGCACGGGGCGCGATCCGTCGGGGGTCGGACGGTCGGTGGGCCGCGGTCGTGCGCGACCTGCGTGACGTCGCCCGGGAGGCCGCACGCCGTGGCCAGGCCACGATGATCGGGGCTCGGGTGGACCGCCATCCCCCGGGCGCCGTCGAGCTGCTCTGCCTGCTGGCGCTGCTCGGCCGCCCGGTCTCGGCTCGCCTGCTGGCGGAGGCGGCGGGAGCCTCCCTCGACCGCATCCTCGACGACCTCGACGCCCTCGGGCGTTCCGGTCTGGTCCAGGCCGGGCCGTCGGGGTGGACGACCGCCCACGACCTCATTGCGGAGGTCGTCGCCGCCCGCCTCCCCGCCACCGCGGGGGCCCGCCTCCACGAGTTGCTGGCAGGGGCGCTGCGCAACGACGGGGCAGACCTTGCGGAGGTGGCTCGGCACCTTGCGGGAGCCGGCGACACCGGGGCAGCGGCGATGGCCTTCGCCGAGGCCGCCGCCCAGCGCCTGCAGCGCTTCGCCCACCGGGAGGCCGAGCAGGTGGCGGAGGCTGGGCTGGCGCTCACCCCCAAGCCGGCAGTGGCGTCCGCCCTCCTCGAGGTCCGGGCGGAGGCGAGAGCCCGGACCGGCGACCTCCCCGGCGCCCGGGAAGACCTGCGCGCCGCGCTGGCGGGGGCGGCGTCCGGCCCCCGGCGGTCCCACCTGCTCACCCGGCTGGCGCTCCTGGCCTCGGGTGCGGAGGACCTCGCCACGGCGGACGGGTTGGTGGAACTGGCGATGGCCGAGGCCGGCTCCGACAAGGGAGCCCGGGCCGGGGCGCTCTCCGTCGCCGCCATTATCGACATGAACGCCGACCGCCGCGACCGGGCACAGCGACGAGCCGACGAGGCCCTGGAGCTGTTCCGCCGGACCGGCAACGCCAGAGGCATCGCGGACGTCCTGGACGGGCGGGCGATGGCCACCTTCCTCGCTGGCGACATCCTGGCGGCCGCCGGCGCCTTCGAGCGGGTGGCCCGCCTGTTCGAGGACTCCGGGGACCTCCTCAGGGTGGGGACCCCACGTTCGACGCGGGGCCATGCCCTCACCTTCATGGCGCGGCCCGGCGAGGGTCTGACCGACGCTCGCCGGGCCCTGGCGCTCGCCCGGTCCCTCGGCCACTCCGAGGGCGAGGCCTACGCGCTCTGGCACTGCAGCGAGGCGCTGTCGGCGCTGGGCCGCCCGGACGAGGCACTGGCCTCGGCGAGCTCGGCCCTCGCCATCGCGGAGCGGATCGGCCACCGGGAGTGGACCGCCGCCTCGCTCCGCGCCGTTGGCATCGCCCACCAGGCCGCCGGAGCGTTCGACCTGGCGGAGGCGGCGTTCCGCCGGTCGCTCGCTGCCTCGGACCACCTGTCGCTCTTCGCCGGGTGGGCGGCGGCCAGGATCGCCCTGGTCCTCATCGCCCGTGGCGACGCCCCCGCCGCAGCGCCGTTCTTGGCCCGGTCATTGGCCGAGGGCCCCGAGCTGAGCCGCTACGAGGCGCGCCTGGCCGAGGCGGAGCTTGCCGTCGTCTCGCGCGACCCTGGGGCCGGAGAGCTCGTCGGCACGGCCATGGGCCTAGCCGAGCAGGGGGGACACCTGCAGAGTGCGGCTCGCCTCGCCGAGCTGGCATCGATGTTCCCCGCATAGCGGGCACTTTTGCTGCCACCCTCCTCCCGCCCTGGCGTCAGTGCCGGGTGTCGGCGGCAGGGATCGCGGGAACGACTAGTCATATCGAAGGATGTATGTGACATCGAACGGTGATACATGCTACGATGCCGATGTTCTGGGTGGGTGTTCAGGTGGGTGGTACGAGAGGAGGCGGGGCCATGTTGCACCCGATGTTGCATGTGGTGGCACAAGCCGTGGCGACAACCGACGGGAAGAACGAACACTGGCCAAGCACCTACTGGTTGGTCCTCGGGGTGCCCCTCGCCTTCTACATGGCGTGCTCGCTGCTGCTGAACGCCTTCGGCCACAGCGACCACAAGAACCCCATCAGGTACTTCTTCGACTCGATCAGCGACGCCCTCGAGCGCATGACCGGCGTCGCCGGGTGGGCGATGGCCGGCGTGCTGACCGGGCTCCTCTTCCTCCTGGTGGCGGCCATCGGCCTGTACTGGGACGTCTCATGGCACGTCGACTTCGGCCGTGACATCGGCACCCTCTTCACTCCTCCGCACGTCACCATCCTCTTCGGCCTGGGCGGCTTGATCTTCGCCTCGGTCATCTCCATTGCCTTCGCCACCGCCCAGGAGGCGCCGACCAAGCTGCGCTACGGCAACCTGCGCATCCCCTACGGCGGCCTGCTCCTCGGCGTCATGGGCTTTGCCGCCATCGCCGCCTTCCCGCTCGACAACCTGTGGCACTGGGCGTACGGCCTGGACGTCACCCTCTGGAGCCCCACCCACCTGCAGCTCGTCACCGGTGGTTCGATGGGCACCTTCGCCGTCGTCCTCCTGCTCGCCGAGGCCCTCCCCTTCTCCAAGCCCAAGCCATTCGGGCGCTTCTGGATGGTCGTGGCCTGCGGCGCCCTGCTCACCGCTGCCACCACCTACACGGGTGAGTTCGACTTCCGGGTCCCCCAGTTCAACCCGATCTACCTCCCGATCCTCACGATGGCCGCCGCAGGGTTCGCCCTGGTGTTCTCCCGCATCGCCCTCGGCAAGTGGGGCGCCGTCAAGGCGGCCGTCGCCTTCCTGGTCATCCGCACCGTCGTGAGCGGCCTCGTCGCGAGCCTCCACCACGAGTTCGCCATGTTCCCGCTGTACCTCCCCTCGGCCCTCGCCGTCGAAGCAGCCGCCTGGTGGATCGGCACGGAGAACCGCCTGAAGTTCGGCCTGGCCGCCGGCGCCCTCGTGGGCACGGTGGGCCTCATCGGCGAAACCATCTGGTACAGCGTCTCGGGATGGTTCCCGGCGGGGCCGAACTCGGCCCAGCTGATCCTCCCGACGATCATCCTCGCCACGCCCGCCGCCATCGCCGCCGCCGTCCTCGGCGCCGGGTTGGGCAAGGCGTTCCGGAAGGGCACCGGCGGCTCGATGCCGGTGGGGGCGCTCGTGGCCGCCGGTGCGGTGCTGCTCACCGCACTGTTCATCCCGCTGCCCCGCAACGTCGGCAACGTGCAGACCGACATCAAGCTGACCCCGTCCGCCGACGGAAAGACCGGCACCGTCACCGTGGCGGTGACGCCGGCCAACGCCGCCGACCACGCCATCTTCTTCGGCGTCGGGTCGTGGCAGGGCGGCGGCACCAAGCGGGTGCTCCTCACCGAGACCTCGCCCGGCATCTGGTCCGAGTCGACGCCGATCCCGATCACCGGCAAGTGGAAGTCCATTGTCGCCCTGGTCAAGGGAAGCTGGAACATGGCATCCCCGATCTACCTCCCGGCGGACCCGTTCATCCACGCCCCCGAGATCCCGGCGGTCGCCGAGCGCAGCGTGGCCATGGTCCGCAACACGAAGCTGCTGCTCAGGGAGACCCACTACGGCCCGGCGTGGCCGTCGCAACTCGGGTGGTCGGGCCTCGCGCTGTCCGTCGCCCTCCTGGTCGGCCTCATCGCCTACTCGGCCAGCAAGATCGACAACGACGACAACGACGACCAGTCGTTCCGGCCCTCCGACACGGGGCATCACCAGCCCGTGTACACCAGCAACCACAACGGCGCCACCAACGGCCATGGCTACAGCAACGGCTCATGGAGGCCACCGCGCGAGACGGTGCCCGCCACCCGGTGGAACCCGGGGGGTCTCACCCGCTACTGACCCTTCAAGAACGGACGAGCATTTCAGGCGGGGCCTCCGGGCCCCGCCTGACGCGTCCGGAGCCATTTCACGATTGCAACAGCCCGCTGAGCTGGGCATTGCATACAACGATGTAGGCAACGTAATCTTGCCAACGCCCGGAGCCACCCTCTCCGGCGTAACCGGCCAGCTGATCCAGGAGGTGGAAATGGCAGAAACGCCCAAAGACGTCCTCGCGCTCGCCAAGGAGAGCGGAGTCAAGATCGTTGATCTCCGATTTTGTGACCTCCCCGGCATCATGCAGCACTTCTCGATGCCCGTCAGCGAGCTCACCGAGGACGGGTTCGCCGAGGGCTACGGCTTCGACGGCTCATCGATCCGTGGATTCCAGGCCATCCACGAGTCGGACATGCTCCTGATGCCCGACCCGACCACCGCGGTCATGGACCCGTTCCGGGAGCACCCGACCCTCCTGCTCAACTGCTTCATCGAGGACCCCATCACCCGGCAGCCCTACTCACGGGATCCGCGCTACATCGCCAAGAAGGCGCAGGAACGGCTCATCTCGACGGGCATCGCCGACACGTCGTACTGGGGCCCTGAGCTGGAGTTCTACATCTTCGACGAGGCCCGTTTCGACCAGAACCAGCACGAGGGCTACTACCACATCGACTCAGCGGAGGGGATCTGGGGGTCCGGCAACCCCGGCGCCCGCGGCTACCGTCCACGGTACAAGGAGGGGTACTTCCCCGTTCCCCCCATGGACCAGAACCAGGATATTCGCAGCGAGATGATCCTCACGATGATCGAGATGGGCGTCGACGTCGAGATCCAGCACCACGAGGTCGGCACGGCGGGGCAGGCTGAGATCGACATGCGCTTCAGCCCACTGCTCGCCATGGCGGACAAGGTGATGATCTATAAGTACGTGGTGAAGTCGACCGCCTGGCTGCACGGACGGACAGCGACCTTCATGCCCAAGCCGCTCTTCGGCGACAACGGGTCCGGCATGCACGTCCACTCGTCGCTGTGGAAGGACGGTGCCCCGCTGTTCTTCGACGCCGCCGGCTACGGGGGCCTCAGCGAGACCGCCCGGCACTACGCCGGCGGCCTCATCGAGCACGCTCCGGCGCTGCTCGCATTCTGCGCTCCCACCACCAACTCGTACCGCCGCCTTGTGCCCGGCTACGAGGCACCGATCAACCTCGTGCTCTCGCAACGCAACCGCTCGGCGTGCGTCCGGATCCCGATGTACTCCAACAGCCCCAAGGCCAAGCGGGTCGAGTTCCGGTGCCCGGACCCGTCTGCGAACCCCTACCTGGCATTCTCGGCGATGCTCCAGGCCGGCCTGGACGGCATCCTGAACAAGATCGAGCCCCCCGAGCCGATCGACAAGGACCTCTACGACCTCGAGCCCGAGGAGGCGGCGGCCGTGAAGCACGTGCCGGGCTCGCTGGAAGACGTGCTCGACGCCCTCGAGGAGGACCACGCCTTCCTGACCGAGGGCGGCGTCTTCAGCCAGGATGTCGTGGAGACCTGGATCGACTACAAGCGCTCCAAGGAAGTCGACGCCATCCGCCTCCGGCCACACCCGTGGGAGTTCATGCTGTACTACGACCTCTAGACCGACTGTCGCAACGGAGCCGCCGGGCACGTAACCCGGCGGCTCCGCGCGTCTACCCTTCTACGCTGGGGGCAGACACCCGTTCAGTAGTTGTCGACGCAACCGCCTCCCGCGTTCCAGATCGAGGGGTGAAGAGACGTCCGTGTTGACCCCACGCCGCCCACCCACACCGTCGGCCGGACCCGCCAGTCGCCCGTCGGCTGGGACATGCCCCCGCAGATGCCGACCTGGTACTCGATGACGAACTGGAAGGGCGTACATCCACTGCCCGAAGTGCGGGCCGTACCAGCCGGTGGTCGAGCTTGCCCCGATGTCGTTGCCGATGTGGTAGCTGCCGGACACGCTCCAGCTACCACCCGGCGGTGCGATCGAGATCCCGAAGTCACTGTTCGCGCTGGTCCCGTACGTGCCTTGCCCTTCATGCCACCCGTGGCGTGGAGTTCGGTGACCGGCTCGAAGGCTGTCGTGTAGGCATACGGTTGCCAGTAGCTGCCGCAGGCTGCGAACGGCCGGATCGCCGATGTGCGAGCGATGGCCGGCATGGCCGTGTCCATATCAGCGGAATAGGCTGGTAACGACAACACCACTTACTCGGATGGAGGGTCTGAACCGTCCGGACGACCCAAGGCCCCGAGAGTAGAGAAGGCATCGTTACGTCACAAGATACCCAGAAAAGAACAGCCAACAGA
>DASPZW010000523.1:0-10236 GCA_035636055.1 Actinomycetota bacterium | reverse complement strand
CCCGGCGCAGCCCACCCAGAACAGAACGTCGAACTCGCCGGGGGCGACGTCGCGGCCGACGACGGGGATGTCGAGGCCCTGTGCCCAGTCGAGCCGGGCCCGGGCGGGCTGGCCCCAGGGGTTGCCGGCGTTCTCCATGTTGGTGAGGGCACCCCCCATCTCGCGGGGGAAGCGGGCCTCCATCATCACGAGGTTGCGCCGCATGTCGATGATGTGGTCGATGTGCTCGATGTCCACCGGGCAGTTGTAGACGCAGGCGCCGCAGGTCGTGCAGTCCCAGACAACCTCGTCATCGAGCACGTCGGGGTTGAGGGCTGTGTTCTCCGTTGCGGTCCCTGCCTTCCTCGCCGCCACCAGCCCCGGCCCCGCCGCCATCAGGTGGTCCCGGAGCTCCATCACGAGCAGCTTCGGTGACAGGGGCTTGCCGGTGTTCCACGCCGGGCAGGCGGACTGGCAGCGACCGCACTCGGTGCAGGTGTAGGTGTCCAGGAGTCCCTTCCAGGTGAGGTCGGTGATCGTCGCTGCCCCGATGACGTCGTCGTCGCCCATCTCCTCGAAGTCGACGTCCACCGGCTTCAACGCTCCCCTCGGGCGGCTGGCCGCGGAAGAGAAGAAGACGTTGAAGGGGGCCGTGATGATGTGGAGGTGCTTGGAGTACCCGAGGTACACGAGGAAGGCGAGCACGATCAGCGAGTGGCCCCAGAGGAAGACGCCGTTCCAGGCCTCCGGGGCGCCGTGGCTCAGGCCGTTGAACAGATGGGCCGCCACGAATGAGGAGAGGAAGGCCGCCGACCTCGGATAGGGGAACCGTCCGAGGGCGATCCCCGTGGCCCGCAGCCCGATCACGGTCAGCATGATGCAGGAGATGGCGATCAGAATCTGGTCCGCCTCCCGCAGGTGGGAGCCCCGGAAGCGCCCGGGCCGGAGGACCTTGCGGATGTAGAACGCCATGGCGATCCCGACGAGCACCAGCCCGGCGAACGTGTCCTGGAGTGCGGCGAGCGGCCCCCAGTGCCCGACGAGCGGGAGGGCGAACGACGCCGAGTAGGCGGAGCCGAACGCCTCGACGATGGTCGTGAACAGGATGACGAAGCCCCAGAAGATGAGGGCGTGCATGATGCCGGGGAAGGGCCACTGGAGCAGCTTCTGCTGGCTCCAGACCACCCGAAGCTCCCGGCCGATCCGGGCCCCGATGTTGTCCCAACGCTGCTCGGGCTTGCCGAGGCGCAGCAGGGCGAGGAGCTGGAGGGCCCGCCGGGTGAACAACCCCAGCGCCGCGGCCAGCACGAGGGCCATGAGGAGCTTGGTGACCACGGCGACGATTCTACGGCCGCGGCCAGGGGGCTACGAGGGAGGTTGTCGCGATGTTTTTCTGTTTGACCGCGCATAACGCGGTCAAACAGAAACTCTTCGGTCTATCCCGAACGCCTCCTGGCCACAGCTTGCCACTCCATAACACTACTCTATACTTGTTTACCTGCCTAGGATGGGACCACCGAACGATGCGATTCCCCGGGAGCTGAAGGTAGGCTGTCATAAAAGTTGACAGTAGGGCGCTCAACCTTTACCCTGAGGGCACGCCGCAACAAGAAAGGATTTGCTATGACGAAAGCCGTTGGAATCGACCTTGGGACCACCAACTCCGTGGTCTCGGTCCTCGAAGGGGGCGAGCCGGTCGTCATCCCGAATGCCGAAGGGCACCGTACCACGCCGTCCGTGGTCGCCTTCAGCAAGACGGGTGAGATCCTCGTCGGGGAGGTCGCCAAGCGCCAGGCCATCACGAACCCGGACCGGACCTTCCGTTCCATCAAGCGGGAGATGGGGACATCCTGGTCCACGAGCATCGACGGGAAGAAGTGGAGGCCGCAGGAGATCTCCGCCCAGATCCTCATGAAGCTGAAGCGGGACGCCGAGGCCTACCTGGGCGACAAGATCACCCAGGCCATCATCACCGTCCCCGCCTACTTCAACGACGCCCAGCGCCAGGCCACGAAGGAAGCCGGCCAGATCGCCGGCCTCGAGGTCCTGCGGATCATCAACGAGCCGACCGCCTCGTCGCTGGCCTACGGGCTCGACAAGTCCACCGACGAGACCATCCTCGTCTTCGACCTCGGCGGCGGGACGTTCGACGTGTCGTTGCTCGAGATCGGCGAGGGCGTCTTCGAGGTCAAGGCCACCTCCGGTGACACCCACCTCGGGGGCGACGACTGGGACCAGCGGATCATCGACCACATGATCAAAGAGGTGAAGAACAACCACGGCGTCGACCTGTCGAACGACCGCATGGCGCTCCAGCGCTTCAAGGAAGCCGCCGAGAAGGCCAAGATCGAGCTGTCACAGTCCGCCGAGACCACCATCACGCTGCCCTTCCTCACCGCCACCGAGGCCACCGGGCCCATCCACTTCGAGATGAAGCTCACCCGCTCGGCCTTCGAGCAGCTCACCGGGGACCTGGTGCAGCGCCTGAAGGACCCCTTCAACCAGGCGGTCAAGGACTGGGGGAAGCCCGTCGGGCAGATCAACCACGTCATCCTGGTCGGCGGCTCCACCCGGATGCCCATGGTCCAGGAACTGGTGAAGAGCCTCACCGGCGGCAAGGAGCCGCACAAGGGTGTGAACCCGGACGAGGTCGTCGCCATCGGTGCCGCGCTCCAAGCAGGTGTGCTGAAGGGCGAGGTCAAGGACGTGCTGCTCCTCGACGTCACGCCGCTGTCGCTCGGCATCGAGACCAAGGGCGGCATCTTCACGAAGCTCATCGAGCGCAACACCACGATCCCGACCAAGAAGTCGGAGGTCTTCTCAACGGCGGAGGACAACCAGCCCTCCGTCGAGGTCCACGTGCTGCAGGGGGAGGCGGAGACCGTCTTCTCTCCCGGCGCCCGGACCCTGGGCCGCTTCCAGCTCGTCGGCATCCCGGCCGCACCGCGGGGCATGCCCCAGATCGAGGTGACCTTCGACATCGATGCCAACGGCATCGTGCACGTGGCGGCCAAGGACCTCGGGACGGGCAAGGCCCAGGCCATGACCATCACCGGCGGCACGGCCCTGCCGAAGGAGGAGATGGAGAAGATGATGAAGGAGGCCGAGCGCTTCGCCGAGGAGGACCGGCGGCGGCGCGAGGTCGCCGAGGCCCGCAACATGGCGGACAACCTCGCCTACCAGACCGAGAAGACCCTCAAGGACCACGGCGACAAGCTGAACGATGCCGACCGCCGGGCCGTCGAGCAGGCCCTCGGGGAGGTCAAGGACGCCCTGAAGGGTGACGACGCCGACCGGATCAAGACGGCATCGGACGCCCTCGTGACCGCATCGCACAAGCTGGCCGAGCAGATCTACAACACGGGCCAGGCCCAGCAGGCAGGCTCGACCACCTCCACGGGCGACCAGGCAAAGGGCTCGTCCGACGAGGACGTCGTCGACGCAGAGATCGTTGAAGAGGGCGGTTCGGGCCACTGAGCCCAACCGCATGAGCAGAAGGGAGGCTCCGAGATGGCTGTTCGCAGATGGGACCCGTTCCGGGACCTGCTGGGCATCCAGAACGAGATGAACCGCCTGTTCGGCCGCACCTACGGCCCGGGCGAGTCCGCGGAGGCAGAGACCCAGGGCACCTGGGTGCCGCCGCTGGACGTCTACGAGACCAAGGACCGCTACATCATCACGGCCGAGCTGGCCGGGATGACCACCGGTGACATCGACATCGTGGTCGAGGACAACGTCCTCACCCTCCGCGGCGAGCGCAAGTTCTACGACGCGCCGGAAGAGTCCTTCCACCGCATCGAGCGGCGATTCGGCCCGTTCCAGCGGCGGGTGGCCCTCCCGCAGGGATCGGACACCCAGCACATCGAGGCGTCGATGTCCGATGGGCTGCTCCTCATCGAGGTGGCGAAGGCGGTCCAGACCCAGCCCGTCCGCATTGCTGTGAAAGCGGGACCGACAAGTACTCCGGCGGCCACGTCGGCGTCAGGAGGATAGCCAATGGACCAGTACCGACCGGACGCAGGGGAGCAGCCGCCGCCGCGGCGCATCACGATCAACGACCGGCGCAAGCTGCATCCCGAGACCGCAACCGCAACCACAACGAGCATGCAGAACGACGTGAACCCGCAGGCAGCGGCCCCCCCGGTTCCCCATGCGCCACCGGCGCCCGAGGCGCCACCGGCCTCCCAGGAGCCCAACCCGCTGGAGGCGCCACCGGCCCCCCAGGAGCCCAACCCGCTGGAGGCCCAGCTCGACGCGGCGCGCTCGGAGGCCGCCAGCTACCTGAACGACCTGCAGCGGCTCAAGGCGGAGTTCGACAATTACCGCAAGCGCATCGTGAAGGAGCAGACTGGGCTCATCGAACGGGCATCGGCCAGCCTGCTGCACCGGTTGCTGCCCGTCCTCGACAACTTCGAGCTCGCCGTCGCCTCTGCGGAGGAGAGCCGGGAGTTCGACAGGATGCTGAAGGGCATCGAAATGGTGTTCGGGGAGTTGAAGGAGGTGCTCGCGGCGGAGGGCCTGACCGCTATCCGGGCGAAGGGCAAAACCTTCGATCCGAACTTCCACGAGGCTGCCCTCCAGGTGGACGGGGACGGCAACGGTGAGCAGTACGTCGCAGAGGAGCTGCGCAGCGGCTACACCTACAAGGGTCGGGTCCTCCGGCCCTCGATGGTGAAGGTCGCGCGGCGAGGAGGCGACTAGGAACCATGCCCGAGCGCGAGTGGGCGGACAAGGACTACTACGCCACCCTCGGCGTCCAGAAGGGCGCGGCCGAGGCCGACATCAAGAAGTCCTACCGCAAGCTGGCGCAGAAGTACCACCCCGACGCCAACCCCGGCGACGCGGCGGCCGAGGAGAAGTTCAAGGAGGTCTCCCACGCCTACGACGTGCTGAGCGACGCCAAGACCCGCAAGGAGTACGACGACTTTCGGGAGATGCTCAGTTCGGGCTTCGGCGGGTTCGGTGGCCCCGGTGGCCCCGGTGGGGCTGGGGCCGGCGGCCGGCGGATCCGCTTCGAGGACCTGGGCGACCTGGGCGACATCTTCACCCGTGCCGCCGGGTCGGCGAGCGGCGGCGGGAACATCTTCACCGACGAGATCTTCGGGTCGATCTTCAACCGTGGAGGCGGGCGTGCGACCAAGGGGAGGGACGCAGAGACCGAGATCTCCCTGCCGTTCCGAGAGGCGCTCGAGGGCACGACGGCCAGCCTCCACCTGACCGACCCCGGGACGGGCGCGCAGCGCTCGATCAAGGTCCGCATCCCTGCCGGTGTCAGCGACGGGGCCCGCATCCGGGTCCCCGGCAAGGGCAACCCCTCGCCCAACCAGGGGCAGCCGGGCGACCTCTACGTGACGGTGACGGTGGTCCCGCACCCGATCTTCGGCCGCAAGGGCAAGGACCTCACCCTCGCGCTCCCGATCACCTACACCGAGGCGGCCCTGGGTGCCGAGGTCACGGTCCCCACGCTCGACGGGGGGACGGTCACGCTCAAGATCCCGGCGGGGACGCAGCCGGGGAAAACCTTCCGCATCCGAGGTCAGGTCGGGGGCAAGGGTGGCGGGCTCAACGGCAGCTTGGGCGACAAGGCGGGCGACATGCTTGTGACGGTCAGCGTGGTGGTCCCCCAGAAACTCTCGAAGGAGTCGAAGGCGCTGCTGGAGCAGTTCGCCGAGGCCCAGCCGGAGTCGCCTCGAGAGCACCTGGGGTCGGCGAGGGGCTGAGGTCATGAGCACGGTCGGCAGAGGTGGCCACGGACCGGAGCGGGGCCGGCGAGCCCCCAGCGGGTACGAGGAGCGCGCGGTGTACGTGATCAGCGTGGCGGCCGACCTGGCCGGCGTGCATCCGCAGACGCTGCGCATCTACGAGCGCAAGGGTCTGCTGTCGCCGCAGCGCACGCCCGGCAACACCCGGCGCTACTCGGAGCGCGACGTCGAGCAGCTCCGCCAGATCCAGCGCCTGACGCAGGACGAGGGGGTCAACCTTGCCGGCGTCCGCATCATCATGGACATGCAACGCCGCCTCGACGAGGCGCAGGCGCAGCTCGACCGGGCTCGCCGCCGGGTTGCGGACGCCGAACGCCAGACCGAGCGCACGACCGCCCGGCGGCCCCACTGGGGCGTGCTGGCCCGCCTCGACGACGTGCGGCAAATCTACGGACAGGGAAGGTGATGCCCCCATGGCCCCCAACAATATGGATCTCAACAAGCTGACCCGGCGGTCCCAGGAGGCGCTCGCCGCGGCACAGCGGCTGGCCTCCGACCGCAACCACCAGGTCATCGAACCCGAGCACCTGCTCCACGCCCTGATGTCGCAGTCCGACGGGGTGGTCTTCGGCGTGGTGCAGCGCCTGGGTGCGGTGCCCACCACCCTGCGCGACCGGGTGGACGAGCTGCTCGGCCGCATCCCGCAGGTCTACGGCGGGAGCGACCAGGGCCGGATCGGGCCCGCCCTCTCGAAGGTTTTGGAACAGGCGTTCCAGGAGGCCGAAGGCCTGAAGGACGAGTACGTCTCCACCGAGCACCTGCTGCTCGCCCTGGTGGAGAACTCCCGGCACAGCCGGCTGGCCCCCCTCCTCGCCGAGTTCGGCATCACCCGCGACAAGGTCCTGGCGGCGCTCGTCGAGATCCGCGGCACCCAGCGGGTGACCTCGGCCGATCCGGAGGGGACCTACCAGGCCCTCCAGCGCTTCGGGCGGGACCTGACCGAGCTAGCCCGCAAGGGCAAGCTCGACCCCGTCATCGGTCGCGACGACGAGATCCGCCGGGTCATCCAGGTCCTCTCACGGCGCACCAAGAACAACCCGGTGCTGATCGGCGAGCCCGGCGTGGGCAAGACCGCCATCGTCGAAGGCATCGCCCGGCGCATCGCCGACGGGGACATCCCGGACAGCCTCCGCAGCAAGCGCATCATCGCCCTCGACATCGCCGCCATGGTCGCCGGATCCAAGTACCGGGGGGAGTTCGAGGAGCGGATGAAGGCGGTCCTCAAGGAGATCGCCGAGTCCGGGGGCGAGGTCATCACGTTCGTCGACGAGCTGCACACCATTGTCGGGGCCGGCGCGGCCGAGGGATCGGTCGATGCCGGCAACATGATCAAGCCGATGCTGGCGCGCGGGGAGCTCCGTATGATCGGGGCCACGACGCTGGACGAGTACCGCAAGCACATCGAGAAGGATCCGGCCCTCGAGCGTCGTTTCCAGCCGGTGGTGGTCAACCCGCCGTCCGTGGAGGACACGATTGCGATCCTGCGCGGCCTGAAGGAGCGCTACGAGGTGCACCACGGCGTCCGCATCCAGGACGCTGCGCTCGTTGCCGCGGCGATCCTCTCGGACCGCTACGTGACGGGCCGGTTCCTGCCGGACAAGGCCATCGACCTCATCGACGAGGCGGCCAGCCGCCTGCGCATCGAGATCGACTCGATGCCGATGGAGATCGACGTGGTCGAGCGGCGGATCAAGCAGCTGGAGATCGAGCGGGCGGCGCTGCGCAAGGAGAAGGACCCAGCGTCGAAGGAGCGCCGCGCCAAGCTGGAGGAGGAACTGGCACGCCTCAACGAGGAGTCCCGCGGTCTCAAGGCCCACTGGACCCTGGAGAAGGAGGCGATTGACCGCATCCGTGGTATCAAGTCCCAGATCGAGGAGGTCCGGGCGGGCGCCGAGCGGGCCGAGCGCGAGGGCGACCTCGCCAAAGCGGCGGAGCTGCGCTACGGCAGGCTCGTCGAGTTGACCAAGCAGCTCGAGGAGGCCAACGCCGCCCTTGCGGAGCTGCAGAAGACCTCCAAGATGCTGAAGGAGGAAGTGGACGAGGAGGACATCGCCGAGGTGGTCGCCCGCTCGACGGGGATCCCGGTCAGCAAGCTGATGGAGGGTGAATTGCAGAAGCTCGTGCGCATGGAGGAGGCGCTGCACGCCCGGGTCGTCGGCCAGGAGCAGGCGGTCTCCGCGGTGGCGAATGCCATCCGCCGGTCGAGGGCTGGCCTCGCCGATCCCAACCGACCCATCGGGTCGTTCCTGTTCCTCGGCCCCACCGGGGTCGGCAAGACCGAGCTCGCCCGGGCGCTCGCGGAGTTCCTGT
The DNA here is from genome assembly GCA_035636055.1 of Actinomycetota bacterium. Classification (GTDB taxonomy): domain Bacteria; phylum Actinomycetota; class CADDZG01; order JAHWKV01; family JAOPZY01; genus JAOPZY01. Next base: position 2,185 of record DASPZW010000523.1, on the reverse strand, counting down.
TCGACGACGAGCGGGCCGTGATCCGCATCGACATGAGCGAGTACATGGAGAAGCACTCCGTCTCCCGGCTCTACGGGGCACCCCCCGGCTACGTCGGCTACGACGAGGGCGGCCAGCTGACCGAGGCGGTACGCCGGCGGCCCTACTCCGTGGTGCTGCTCGACGAGATCGAGAAGGCGCACCCCGACGTGTTCAACGTGCTGCTCCAGGTGATGGACGACGGGCGCATGACCGACGGTCAGGGCCGCACCGTGGACTTCCGCAACACGATCCTGATCATGACCTCGAACATCGGCTCGGGGTGGATCCTCTCCGGGCTCCAGGAGGGGACCGACGACGAGAAGGTGTCCGAGAAGGTCATGGAGGCGGTTCGGGCAACCTTCAAGCCCGAGTTCCTCAACCGTGTGGACGAGATCGTTATCTTCGGCCGTCTCACGGAGGACCAGATCGCCAAGATCGTTGAGATCCAGCTCCACTGGCTCGAGGCCCGGATGGCCCAGCGCCGGATCGGTCTCAGGGTGACCGAGGGCGCCAAGGCCTACCTCGCCCACCGGGGCTACGACCCCGCCTTTGGGGCCCGGCCGCTGCGCAGGTTGATCGCCAAGGAGCTTGCCGACCAGATCTCGCTGTCGCTGCTGCAGGGCGGCTACGCCGAGGGCGACGTCGTCGAGGTGGACGCCGCTCCCGACGGGGGTCTCGTGTTCCGAAAGGCGACCGCGCCGAGCCCGGCGGGGCCTCCGGGGCCGCAAGGGCCGCAAGGGCCGCCGCCGGATCGGGAGGCCCATGACGTCTCCGTCTGAGGTCGCCCCTGCCCGGACACTGCCCCGCCGGCTGAACGAGGCGCAGCAGTCCATCCGGATGACCGCCGACCGGATCCTCGTCGTCCCCCCGGCCGAGTTGGGGGAGCGCCGCAGCCGTGGGGGGATCCTGATCCCCGCCACCGCAGAGTCGGAGGCGAAGCGGGCGATGTGGGGTGAGGTGGTCGCCGTCGGCCCCATGGTCCGGGCGGCCGAGACCGGCGACCACGTCCTCTTCGCGCCCGAGGCCGCCTTCGAGGTCGAGATCCGGCAGGAGGACTACCTCGTCCTGCGGGAGCGGGACATCCACGCAGTGGCCTCGGAGCGCACCGAGTCCAACACCGGTCTCTACCTCTAGCCCGAGTTTCCGGGCTCGGCCGCGGCCCGGGCCGGTGCGGCCGAGATGCGTGGCTGGCATGCCCAGCCACCGGCCGCGGACCGTCATGCCAAAACTTCATGGCTGAGCAGCCCAAACGCGACGCGCGCCCCTTCCCATGCCCGCCACCCCGGCGCGAGAATCAGCAGGCTTCGCACGATGCGAAATCCGCGCCGAGGGGAGGTGATTGACGATGCCGTCACTTTGCTGAGCTGATGCAGGGGCGACCTGTAAGGTCCCGATTTCGGCTCCAACCAAGGAAGAGCTGATGCGGAGGGTTGTGGACCACCTGATCAACGTCCACAACGTCCGTCCTCCGACGAAGACAGTTCTGAACTACCTGGAGACCAAGATCAAGTACTAGACCTTTCAGGACGTCGGCCTCCGGTCTTGGGGGCCACACTTCCATCACTTCGGCACCGCCAGGGCGACCCCCTGGCGGTGCCGCGTCCGGGTGCAAACTCGTTCGCGGTGGCAGTTTCGGGATTCTGTGAGTACCAGATGGTGTAGAACACCGCTTTGTACTCACAGAATCCTCACAGCGCTCCTCCTGTGCTCGGTTAGGGCTTCCAGGCCTGGGTCGGCGGGCGCGGTTGCCGGCGCTTGGCGGCGATGCCAGCCCCGGCGAGCAGCAACACCACGAGCAGCACCGCCCCCACCCCCACCGGCAGCCAGGGGGGCACCTTCGTTTTGACGCCATGGGAACCGCCGGCGCTCAGCGCTGAGCGCGACGGTGAGGGCGAGGGCGGGTTCGCCACCACGATCTGGAACGACGGGGAGACCACGCGGGACACCCCGTCGTCGGCAACGAGGGCAACGTCGTAGGTGCCGACCGGCAGGCCCGCGGCGAAGGGGTCCCATGCCAGCGTCTGGTCGCCGGCAGCGATCGGGACCGGTGGGACCGAGGCGGTCGCCGTGACGCCGGACTGCTGGTAGGTGATCCCGACGTTCGCCGCGTGGTTCAGGTTGAAGGAGAAGCCGGCTGGCTTGCCCGGCATCGCGGTGGCGGTGA
>DASPZW010000522.1:0-8570 GCA_035636055.1 Actinomycetota bacterium | reverse complement strand
CCCTTGACCTGGGGGCCCTCTACAACAAAGAAAGGTCCGGCCGGGGTAGCGGGACGGCCAGGTAGGGCCTGGAGAGGAAGTTTCGTCCCGTTCGGGCGGTATGGCGGCAGATCCCGCTTAACCACAAGCCGCCCCCGTGCCGACACAGTCACGGGGAGAATGGCCCGCGGCTGTAGCAAATGCGCGATTTTCTGTGACCGGGCACGACAATCACTTCGATGAGCAGAGGCAGGCACACGGCACCGTCGCTGACGGCCACGGCCACCGCCACGCGTCCGCGGTTCGGTGAGGCCTGGACACCGCGCCCGGCCCTGGTCACGACCTTCGCGCCCCAACCCGTCCCCCAACGCGAGCCTCGCTCCTGGGAGGTCGTCCGCCGGCCGAGCGAGAAGGTCTACCGGCCCGGGCTTGACGGCCTGCGCGCCATTGCCGTGATCGGGGTGCTGCTGTACCACGCAGGGGTCAGCTGGATGCCGGGGGGCCTGCTCGGTGTCGACCTGTTCTTCGTCATCTCGGGGTTCCTCATCACCTCGCTGCTCGTCGCAGAGCTGCAGCGCTCGGGCAGCATCGCCATGATTGCGTTCTACCGCCGGCGCGCCCGGCGCCTGCTCCCGGCCCTGGCAGCGGTCCTCGCCTTCACGCTCGTCGGGATGGCACTGGTCCGGCCTGGGGATCTTGTGCGGTTCGGGAGCGACGTCCTTGCCTCCATCGGCTACGTGACGAACTGGTGGTTCGTCGTCCAGCACCGGTCCTATTTCGTGGCCAGCGGCCGGCCCTCCCCGTTCCAGCACCTGTGGTCGCTGGCGGTCGAGGAGCAGTTCTACATCCTGTGGCCGCTGGCGCTCCTGGTCCTCTGGAGGGTTCTGACCCGGGCGAAGAGCCTGGCGGGGGCCCGGGGGAGGACGGCGTCCCGGAGCCTGGCCCGCATCGGCCGCTACGCCGTCGGGGCGGCCTGCATCTCCGCCGGGTGGATGGCGTACATCGCCGTCCGCGAGAACCTCCCCTATGGGGCGGACACCTCCCGCGTCTACTTCGGGACGGACACGCACGCCTCCGGGCTCCTGCTGGGGGTGGCGGCGGCTGCCTTCCTCGCCGCCTGGTACGGGCCACTCTGGCAGCAGCGCCCCGGTCGGATGGGGCGGGCCGCATTCGACCTTGCGGGCACCGCGGCCCTTGCCGCCGCCGGCTGGGCGATGTTCCGGACCAACGAGTTCTCGCCGGGTCTCTACCGCGGGGGGTTCCTCGCCTTCGCCGCCGCCGCGGCCGTGGCGGTGACGGCCATCAGCCGGCCCGGCGCCGTGCTGGAGAAGGTCCTCGGCTCCAAGCCTGCCCGCTGGGTCGGCACCCGGTCCTACGGGCTCTACCTGTGGCACTGGCCGGTCTTCGTCTACACGCGACCACAACTGGACGTTCCGCTCACCGGCACGGCGAACGTCCTCCTGCGCCTCGCCCTGACGGTCGCCCTGGCCGAGACGAGCTTCCGGCTGGTGGAGCAGCCGATCCGCACGCTCGGGTTGCGGACGTGGCTGCAACAGGTGCTCCACCACGCCCAGACCACCGCCAGAGGGGCGTCGATCCGTCAGAAGGCGGCCAGGTGGCCCTGGCGCCGCGCACTCGCAAGCGGGACGATGCTCGCCGGGCTCCTCCTCGGCTGCGCGGGCGTCCTCCTCCTTGGCTACGCCGTGTTCCGGATCCAAGCCCCGCCTGCGCACCGCACGTCCATCCTGATCACCCCGTCAGGCTCCCGCGGCACATCGGCCCTCAAGAAGGGGAACGCCCCGAGCACCCCAACGGCCCGCCCGGCTCCAACGGCGTCGCCGAGCGCGACCAGCACCGTCAGCCCACTCGATGCCGCCGCAGCCAGCCCACCCGCCGCTGCCCCCGGCACATCACCCGCGACCCCCAGCGCTACCGCCACGACCTCCGCGGCACCGCCACCGACGCCGACCCCGTCGCCGTCGCTGCCGCCGTTGCCGGACGGGCACAAGGTCACCGCCATCGGGGACTCGGTCATGCTCGGCGCCGTCACCAGCCTCGCCCAGGCTCTCCCCGGTGCCACGGTCAACGCGGTCGAGGGACGCCAGGCCTCGGGGGCCTTCACGCTCCTCGACGGCCTCATCCACGGGAACCGTCTCGGCGCCGACCTCGTGCTGCACATCGGCACCAACGGCACCATCGACCCGCGGGCGCTCGACAGCCTGCTCTCGCAGACCGCCAACCGGCAGGTGGTCATCCTGAACCTGCACGTCCCCCGAGCGTGGCAAGATCTGAACAACACAATCCTTGCGGCCGCCGCCCGCAACCATCCCGACGTCAGACTGCTGGACTGGAACGCCGCCGCATCGGCGCATCCGGAGTGGCTGTACGACGGGATCCATCTCAGGCCCGCCGGTGCGGCCGCCTACCGGGACCTCATCCTCAACGCACTCCGACACGGAGGGTGAACCGCACCATGCGACAGACAGGGAACGCCACCCGACAACCCGCCGTGCTGGTGGCCATCCTCCTGACGATGGTCCTCGCGACCGGGGGGTGCAGCATCCGTGGGGCTTCGTCGTCGGCGGTGCCGGTCTCCACGATCGCCCCGACCCAAGGTCAGACGGAAGCGGTCCAGCCGCCGCTGCCCGCCTCCCCGACCCCGGGCGCCGCCCGATCCTCCGTCCCCGCCATCCGGCGCCCGAAGCAGGGGTGGGAGCCGGACTGGCGGGTCCAGCAGACGCCTGCCGCCACCGTGCCGGCGCGCTCCATGCAGGGGGGGAGCGACATCACCGCGGTCGGGGACTCGATCATGGTCGACGCGCTGCCCAACCTTCGCTCGCTGTTCCCCGGCATCGCCGTCGACGCCGTCGCCGGGCGCCAGGTTGCCACAGGTCTGGAGATCATGCAGAGCCTCGCCAGCCAAGGGCGGCTCGCTGCCAACGTCGTGATCGAACTGGGAACCAATGGCACCTTCACCTCGGCCCAGCTCGACCGGTTTCTGTCCCTTGCCGGGGATCGACGCGTGGTGCTGCTCACCAACCATTGCGGCTACTGCGGCTGGGTCCCGTCGAACAACGACCTGATGGCCGCAACCTGCACCGCGGACCGGGCCTGCACCGTGGCCGACTGGGAGGCCCTGGCGAAGGGGCACCCACGGTGGTTCGCAACCGACGGCGTCCACATGGCGATCGGGGGTAGCGGGGGCCAGGCCTTCGCCGAGCTCATCGCGAGCCGCCTGGGCCGGCGCATCCCGGGCCCTCAGCCCGACCCCACCGCCTCGGGCGACGTCCTGCCTGGCCGTCCCTTCCGGGCGGGCCAGGCTCGCTAACGGTCGATCTGAATCTTGTCTGAGTATAAACGGTCCTACAACAGCGGTTCGTACTCAAGGAATCCAGGGGGCGTTCGCTGTTCAGACGCTTGAGCGCCGACCAGAAGGCCTCCTTGTCGGGGCTCACCTCGATGGTCAGGAAGTCGTAGAGGCTGCCGCCGATCGAACCGGCGGCCTTCGCGGCATCGACGTAGGTGGTGACGTCCTGTGCCTTGAGGCAGTCCGCCACACCCCCGATGGGATGGATCGGCTTTGGCGATCCCAACAAGGCCTCGGTCGTCGCCACGACATCCCGGATGTACGTCCCGGCATCCGCCGCCGGGCAGGCGGCCGGCTTGGTGACCGACCAGTAAGCCATCGGCAGCAGGACGTCGTATCGGCTGGCCAGCGCCGCCCAAGGGAATCCGGCCCAGTAGTCGGGTGCCCGCTCGTCGTTCTTCGCGTCCGGCACGATCGCACCGAGCGCCGTGCCCGCCGGGACAGACTGCCGGAGCTTGGATGAGTAGTCCGAGATGGCAGCGTTGAAGCGGGCCAGCACGTCCACGGACGACCCGTCGACGACCATCGTCTTTGTGCAGTTCCGGGCGCAGCCGGGGTAGCGGGCGACGGGAACGGTGACGGTGCGGCGTGCCGCCTGCTCGATGGCGCTCCGGTCCTCGATGTCGGGGGCAAAGCCGTCGACGTGCTGACCGCTCGGGCTCGTGTAGGCGAGGACGGCGAGGCTGGCCCGGAGGTCATGGTCGACGTCGGCGAACCCGGGGAGGTACCACCCCACCACCTGGATGCCCCGGGCATGGGCCCGGTCGAGGAAGGTGTTGATGACCCCGGGATTCAGCATGTCCGGGCTCTGGCTCCAGAGTCCGGTCTGGAGGTAGAGCGTGCGGACACCCCGCTGAGCGAGCCGGTCAACGATGGCCGCCGGGTCCATGTCCCCGGGGTGCCCGTAGTCCCACCAGTCCATCCAGGCCCCGAGCCCCCGGTAGGCGCGGATCGGATCCGGCGGTGGGACGGGCGCGGCGGTGGGCGCGACCGGGGCCGCGACGGTCGGGGTGACCGTTGGCGTGACCGGCGGCGACACGGTGGCCGTGACCGAGGGCGAAACAGGGCTGCGGACGACCGGTGAGGCGGCCACGTTCCGGACCTTCGCAGCCTTGCCCGGAGCCAGCTTCGACGGTGGCCACCCCGGGTTGCCGATCTGGGCCACCCCGAGCCGTGCGGCGATCAACCGGCTCTGGTCAATCGAGCTGCGACGGGCATGGGCGTCGAGGACACCGGCGCCGGCCACACAGAGGACGATGGCCGCCACCGACACGGCTGTGCGGGCGCGGGCGCTCCCGCAGGACAGGGCGCGCCGAATCGACCGGAGCCGCCTCGGCTCACGTCTGGCCTCGACGATGGAATGCGCGCCGCGTCGCAACACCTGGCATGGGCCTTTCTCGGAGTGCCGCGGCGCTGCATGACCCGGCTTCGCTTCTCAGCGGAAGCTGCCTCCCCCCGCCGCATTGCCCTACTCCCATCGGCGGGGATGACGGCTCGGTTGAGTCGAGAATGGATTAAATTTCACGAATTTTCAGAACAGAACGCCGAACCCGCTGCCGATCCCCGCTAGGGGGACGGCCACGCCACGACGGGAGGCCCCGTCGGCGCGCGGCCGGTGGCGTTCGGCTCCAGGGTCACCTCGAGCGCGCGCGGCGCCTGCTTGTACGTTGCACCCTCGGCGATGAGGCGGGCGGAGCCTGTCGCATCGGGGTGCAGGGTCCCGACGGCGACCCACGGTGCCCCGGCCGCGGACCCGGGCTGCGGCATGTCGCCGAACATGGCCCACAGCCGGTAGACGCGGCCGGTGGGCGGGGCCGGCAGGTCGGCGGTTGCGACAACCAACGGCACTCCGGCCCGGTACCGGTAGGTGCCGTGGGTATCGGCGGGCAGGCCGGGCGATGCCGGGAGCAGGCGGAGCACCTGCGTCTCGCTGCTGGTGGCGAGAGCGAGTGCCCGCTCGTTCAGGCTCGCCACCGCCCGGCCGGCCAGGTAGCGGTCGACCCCGATCGCCACCAGGCCCGCGGTCAGCACGAGGGCCGCGGCCACGAGGCGGGTGCGCAGCCCGTGGACGCCGGCGCGGATGCGGCTCTTCACGGTTCCGAGCGGGAGGTTCAGGACCTCCGCCACCTGCTGGTGCGTGAGGTCCTCGAAGAACGCCAGCCCCAGGGCGTGGCGCTGGGCCGGGGGCAGCGCGTCCACAGCCGAGCGGACCACGCTGCGCCGGTACTCCTCCCAGGCGGCCTCGGGCGGCCCCGGTGACGGATCGGGAACATGGTCGAGGGTGATCCCCTCCGGATCCGACTTGATCCTGGGACGGCGGCCCCTCCGCCGGAGCTCGTTGATGACGGCGAAGTGGCCGATCTGAAGGATCCAGGCCCGGAAGGTGCCGCGCTCGGCATCGAAGACATCCGCCTTCCTCCATACCGAGAGGAAGACGTCCTGCACGACCTCCTCGGCCCCTGAAGGATCGAGCGACTGCACGGCCACGTTGAAGATGAGCGGCGCGTAGCGGGCGTAGAGCGGACCCAGGGCCCCCTGGTCGCCGCCCGCGAGTTGGCGGACCAGCTCCTCGTCGGAACGGGCGTGGCTGTTGTCGGCGGCGGGGGCGCTCACGGCTCAGTAGTACGCCGCCTTCGGCGGTTTGGATTGACCGATCCAAGACGGCGATCCCGGCGTACCCATGGAAGTCACTTTCCAGCAACGAGCGAAAAGAGGCATTTCCATGAAAGCACATCACCTTGCCGCACTTGCCGCACTTTCCGCAGCCTCTGCCCTGACCCTCGCCGCGTGCGGGGGTCCAACGGCGACGCAGGCATCGGCACCGGGGCCGGTCGGGGCTTCTCCGTCGATGACCATGCCCATGGCAATGCCGTCGCCCTCTTTCCCCGCCCCGGTGACAGCCACCAGCGTGGTCATCACCAACTTCGCCTTCTCGCCGCAGGCGATCGTGGTCAAGCCCGGGGCCGAGGTCACGTGGACCAACAAGGACGCCGACGCCCACACCGTGACCAACGACTTGGACGGGTCCGGGTCGCAGGCCTTCCAGAACGGCGAGACCTACCGGCACACGTTCACCACCACCGGCACCTTCCGGTACCACTGCTCGATCCACCCGTACATGGTCGGCGAGGTCATCGTCGCCAACAACTGAGCCCGCCAACCACTGAGCCAAGGAGGCAGACATGGAACCACGCACGACGGCTCCACCAGTTGCGCCGGCCCCCGTCTCGGACGGGATCGACCGCCGCGGCTTTCTGAAGTGCATGGCCTGGGCGGGCACCGCGACGGTCTGGACGATCTCCGGCGGCCTGCTCTCGTCCTGCGGCGTTCAGAAGGCCGCCACCCAGCCCAGCCGCACCAAGGACCTGTACTTCGTGCAGATCAGCGACAGCCACATCGGCTTCAGGGGGCCAGCGAATCCCGATGTCACGGGGACCTTCACGCACGCCATCGCGCAGGTCAACGCGCTGGGGCACCGGCCGGCCTTCGTCGCCCACACCGGTGACCTGACGCACCTCAGCCAGGCGGACGAGTTCGACACCGTCAAGCAGTTGCTCGGCACCCTCAAGACCCCAGAGGTCCACGTGGTCCCGGGGGAACACGACGCGGTCGGCGACACCAACAACCAGAAGTACCTCTCGTTCTTCGGCAAGAACAGCCGGGGCAACGGCTACTACAGCTTCGACCTGAACGGCGTCCACTTCCTGTTCCTGGTCAACACGAGCGGCGTGGAAAACCTGGGCATCCTGGGACGGGAGCAACTCGACTTCATCAAGAAGGACCTCGCCGGCCGGTCCGCCGACACGCCGCTGGTCGTCTTCAGCCACATCCCCCTGTTCGCGATGTATCCACAGTGGGGGTGGTTCACGCACGACTCGATGGAGGCCCTGAGCAACATGCGACGGTTCTCCTCGGTGACCTGCCTGAACGGCCACGTGCACCAGCTCATGAGCAAGACCGAGGGCAACATCACCTTCCACGCGGCGACCTGCACCGCGTACCCGCTCCCCCATCCCGGGGCCCCCGGCGTGACCATCCCGCAGCCGGTCGTGCTCCCGGCGGGAGAGCTGTACGGCGCCCTGGGGATCCGGGAGGCCACCTACGTCACCCACCCCGGCACCCTGGCCGTGAAGGACGACGGCCTGGTCTGAGACGACGCGGAGGGCAACATTTCCTGTTAATCGTTCCTAAAACTTCAATCTTGACGGGCCCCAGCTTTCGGCTGCGACCAGCGGGGCCGCATCCGCAACACGCTGGAGGCCCTTGCCGGCCTGCCGATCCGGGTGCTCGTGTCGGCGGCGGAACTGCCGGACGTTGGACCCCTCCCAGCCAATGCAACGGCTCGGCGATTCGTCCCCCACGGGCTGGTGTTGCCGTCGGCAGCCGTCACCGTGACGCACTGTGGCCACGGCACCGTCACGGCATCGTTTGCCCACGGCGTACCGATCGTTGGTCTGCCGAATCCGGTAGCCGACCAGCCCTTCCTCGCGGGGAGGGTGCAGCAGCTGGGGGCCGGGCTTGCCCTGGATGGCGAGGCGCGACCGGAGGCCATCGCAGCCGCGGTGCAGGGAGTACTGGGCCACCCCTGCTACAAAGAAGCGGCTTGCCACCTGGCGGATGCAATCCGAGCCGCCCCGGTCCAGCCGGGGCTGCCGTCGAGCTCGAGCACCTCGCGCCGACGGGGTCGACGATGGCCCGTTGAGCGCTACTCCCCAGCGACCAGCCGGATCTCCACCTCGCGCTCGACGTAGGTCCATTCCTCGGTTGCCCGCAACCGGGCAAGGACCTCATCGAAGGCCGCCGCATCGGTGGGAGCGAACTCGAACCAGGTCAGGAAGTCGAATCCCTCCCCGAGGTCCCGGGAGTGGTGGAGGCGGCGGGCAATCGCCGGCAGGTACTCAAGGCCGATGGCGATGTGATGGGAGCGCTCCTCGAGGATGGCCCGGCGCTCATCCTGGGCCAAGGCCCACCAGGCGGGCGACTTCCGGACGGGGATGAGCGCGGCGGCCGTCGCCCGGGGGCGGCCGAGGCCCTCCTGGCGGGCGACCAGCGCGTCACGCTCGGCACGCTCCACGTAGCGCTCGTTGCTCGTGACGCCCCGCAGAAACCAGGCACCGCTCAACCCGAAGGGCCACGGACCCTCGACGACCTGAAGGCAGCCCGCGTCCTTCAAGCCCTCGCCGGCGACCGTGGTCATCGACTCGATCCGCCATGGGCCGTGGTC
>DASPZW010000521.1:0-2961 GCA_035636055.1 Actinomycetota bacterium | reverse complement strand
CATCGGGAGCCTCGACGACCAGCTCGATCCTCTTGCCGACACGGACGTCGTGCACGTTGGCGAACCCGAGCGACGGGAGCGCCCGTTCGATCGTCTGGCCCTGCGGGTCGGAGATGCCGTCCTTGGGCATGACGTCGACGGCCACCGCAAAGCGAACCGGCTCCAAGGCTTCCCCCTCCTCTGGACTGTCGGCAGCTTTCAGGGGCGTTTTACCATACGGAACGCCCCTCCGAAGTGTCCCCCCTGCCGTAGGAGGGGTCCGGGGGGGAGTAGCAGCCCCCGCGGCGTTGCAGAGGGCCCCGACCCGATAAAGTTGGTCGGGAGCCTCGTTGGACCCCAGGTTCTTGGATGGAGTCCTTGGATGGCTGCTCGGCACTTCCCCTATCAGGGTACCGTCAGCAGGGAGGATCGACGATATGGCGAATACGGCCACCAGAGCGCACTCCGTCCAGGAGATCATGAGCCGACCCGTGGTCACGGCCAGCCCGATCAACTCTGTCGCTACCTGTGCCGGGCTCATGAACGACGCCCACGTCGGATCGGTGGTCGTGGTCGAGGACGGCGATGTGGTTGGCATCCTCACGGAGCGGGACCTGGTGCGCCTCGCCGCGACCCGCTACGGGTCGGACTGGACCCGGTCACCGGTCAAGGAGTGGATGCACGAGTCCGTCGACACGATCAGCCCGGAGACCGAGATCTCCGACGCCTTCCGCACGATCGCCGACCGCGGGTACCGGCACCTGCCGGTGGTGTCGGACGGGACCCTCGTCGGCATCGTCACCATGCGCGACCTCATGCGCCAGGCGCGCATCCAGCCGGCCGACAAGTACGCCGGCGAGGTGCCGAAGGGCCTCGAGGGCCTCGCCGTGGCGGAGACCCAGATCGGCGACGTGCGCGGCCAGCAGGGCTTCTTCCACTACCGCCAGTACAGCGGTGTGGATCTCGCGGCCAAGCGCATCTTCGAGGACGTCTGGTACCTGCTGTTCGAGGGGGAGCTCCCGACTGCCGCCCAGGCCAAGGCCTTCCGGGAGGAGAGCCTTGCGATGCGGGAGGTCCCGGCCGCCGTCAAGCCCCTCTTGCCGGGGATCGCCAAGCTCGGCAAGGAGTTCGTGCCGCTCCAGGCAGCCAAGGCCGCCTACAGCCTCGTGACCAGCGAGCTGGACTTCCGCCCCTGGCTGCAGATCGAACGCTCCGAGCTGCGTGCCCAGGGCCTGCTCACGGTGGCGATCTTCCCGACGCTGGTCACCGCCCTGTACCGCCTGAACCAGGGCCTCGAGCCCATCGAGCCCAATCCCGAGCTCGGTCATGCGGCCAACTACCTCTACATGCTGACGGGCGAGGTGCCCTCCCCGGAGCGGGCCCGGGCCATCGAGCAGTACCTCATGCTCACGATCGACCACGGGCTCAACGCCTCGACGTTCACCGGGCGGGTCATCACCTCAACCGGCGCCGACCTCGGCTCTGCGGTCGCCGGCGCCCTCGGTGCCCTCTCGGGCCCACTGCACGGCGGCGCCCCGAGCCTGGCCCTCAAGATGCTGGCCGAGATCGGCACCCGGGAGAACGCCGACGCCTGGCTGCGCGACAGCGTGCAGTCGGGCAAGCGCCTCATGGGCTTCGGCCACCGGGTCTACAAGACCGACGACCCCAGGTCCACGATGCTGCGGGGCGTCGCCGAGCGGCTCGACGGCGAGCGGGTCGAGTTCGCCAAGTTCATCGAGAAGCGGGCCGTCGAGATCCTCGAGGAGTTGAAGCCGGGCCGGGCCCTCTACCCGAACGTGGAGTTCTACGCGGGCATCGTCATGAACATGATCGGGATGCCGGACTCGCTGTTCACGCCGACGTTCGCCTGCAGCCGCGTGGTGGGCTGGACCGCCCACATCCTCGAGCAGGCCGCCGACAACCGGTTGATCCGGCCGAGCGGCCACTACGTCGGGCCGGAGCCGCCGGCGTCGGTGCCCGACCCGGAAACGTAGGCCCGCCTCCCTTCGTCCGACGCACACCCTTTTCGACGCCTCTTTCAAATGCAAAACGCGCCCCCTTGGGCGCGCTCTGCCGTGCCTCGCGTGACGCCGCTAAGACTCGTCCGCGGTCTCTTCCCGGTACGGGTTCTGGGCTGTCGGGTCCGCCGCGGGGTGATGCGGGATGTTCGACTGGTCAGGCGTGTTGACCTTGGGGAAGTCTGTCGAGACTTCGCCGATGCTGGCCTGCTCGTTCGCCTGCGGGTCCAGCTGCTCCTGCTCCGTGGCCATCGCGGCACCTCCCTGGGGGCACTCGGTGACATCGATCCTGCGGTGTGCCCCCCTAAGGTCTTACCCGCGAGGCCCGAACATGCCTGGAGGCTTCGGCGAGGCCGCCGCGGCGCCGGCAGCGGCGGCCCGGATGACCGCCCGTTCCGATTTGAACGAAGCGCGGTTCGCCGCCTCGCCCGGCTCGAGGGCGGCCACCTCCTCGGTCTCGGCGTCGTGAGCGGTCGGGTCACCGCCGGTGGCCCGCATGAGGAAGTAGTGCACGAACTTGTGCACCCGCTCGGAACGGGCCTTGTCGATGTACCAGTAGTCGATCGTCGTGAGGCGGGAGACGATCTCGACCTCGAGGCCCGTCTCTTCCGTGGCCTCCCGCCGGGCGGCGTCGGCGATCGCTTCGCCCGGCTCGACCTGGCCCTTCGGGAGGCCCCACTGCAGGTCGCCGCCGAACGTCCGGCGCGAGGTGAGGACGACACGGCCCTCGTCGTCGATGATCACGCCCCCTGCCGATACGACGGTGCGCGTCCGCATCTGGGCAGAATAGGGCCCCACCGGAGGCCACGCCGGCAGATCCCGATCGTCGCTACCCACGCCGCCGCTACCCAACGAGGAGGGCCCGTTGCAACCCGTGATCTATGCCGATCCCTCGTCCGAGGCGCACGACGGGGGCCCGGACCATCCGGAGCGGCCCGAGCGCCTGCGGGCCTGCCTGGACGCC
>DASPZW010000520.1:0-4715 GCA_035636055.1 Actinomycetota bacterium | reverse complement strand
CGATCCGTCGAGGAACCCCCTCGGGTTCGTAACGAGCCACGTCCCGAAGAGCGCCACGAACGCCAGGGACATTGCGAACTCGCCGAGGCCACGGCCGAACCGGCCCCGGAAGATCTGCACGCCCGCATAGGCAGCGGAGATCATGAGGGCCGAGCCGACGAGCGGGACGAAGAAGGCGACGCGGTAGCGACCGGCAACCGCCGACATCGGTGCGGCGAGCTTGTCGGCGAAGCCGAAGGAGAACGCCCACTCCACCAGCCACATCCCCACGGACACGACCCAGCGGACCGTGGCGAAGGTCATCTCGGTCAGGGTGCCCACCGCCTTGCGGGAGACGGCAGTGAAGCCACCTTCGTCGTAGTCGATCGTGTACGCGGAGACCGCGAAGCGTGGGCCCCCGGAGGCCGGGGCCGAGCCAGCCGGGCTCCGGGGGCAGAGGTCGGCGGGGATGACCTTTTCCATCAGGGACCCACCGCCTTCCATCGGGGACCCACCGCCTGAGGAGGGCGGCGGTGTCTGGGCCCGTGCCGGCGGGGCCAGGACAAGGAGCAGGGCGGTGGCCCCCAGCACGGCGGCGCTCCAGGGCTTCATCAAGCGTTTCATGCCGGCGCCCGTCCGCCAGCATGAGGGTTGGTCTCGAATGCCTCGTGCAGCGCCTGGGTGAGTGCCGGCAGCACCCGGATGCGCCCGACCCGGTCCCGCACGTCCCGGTAGAGGCACGTCCCTTCGTCCGCGGCTGCGAGGGCGTCGATCGCCCGCTCGGACACCTCCACGCCGGCGAAGTGCAGGGCAGCCGGAGCCGCGGCACGCGCCTGGCGGAAGACGAACCGGGGGCCGAGGAGGTGGGCAAGCTCGTCGTCGCCCAGGTCGTTGGGATGCTGGGAGACCAGCCACACCGCCGCGTTGTGCTTGCGGCCGTCCCGGATGCCGTCGAGGAGCAGCGAGCGACCCTGCATGCTGGCCGTCAGGCACCATGCCTCGTCGAAGAGCGCAGCGGCGAAACGCCCCGGATCCGAGAACGTGACCCGGCGTGCCACGGCTGCCACCAGGTAGAGGAGTGCCTGGGCCAGGACCTGCTCGGGCGGTAGCCGGCGGGCGAGATGCTCCCGGAGTACCACCTCCCGGTCCGGCAGGCTGAGGCCGGGCGCGTGGAACACGAGATAGTCGGCGTCGAGCGTTGCCGGGCGGCCGTCGCCGAAGGCGGAGGCAGCCAGCGGATGAGCGCGGGCGTTGCGCAGACCGCGCCACGCTGCCTCGGCGGCGGGGTCGTCGGGGCGGGCCCGCTCGAGTTCGTCGAGGACGTCCGCCAGGCGTCCACCGGGCCGGGCGGCAACCGCACGGACCGCCTCGGCGAGGACGATGCCCTGGAGGTCCGCCGGGGACGCTCCCGCCAGGAGCGTGAGGAAGCCGGCGGCGACCAGGGTGCCTTCCGCGCTCGGGAAGATCCGGAGCGGGTCGAGGCAGAGGCCCGACCCGGCGGCGACGCTGAGGACCTGGGCTCGGCCGGGGACGACGCCCGCCAGCCTGGTGTACTCCCCGGCAGACGTCCGGTCGAGCACCGCCACCCGCCCTCCCCCTGCCAGCGTGGCGTGGACGACGCTCTTCATGAAGTAGCTCTTGCCGCTGCCGAGGGCGCCGAAGGCCCCCAGCGACCCGGACCGGTTGATGCGCGGCCCCGACGCGGGGTCGAAGAGAACCGGCCGGAAGGTCCCGGCGTCGAGGCAGTAGCCGAGCAGCATCCCGTCCGGGTCACCGACCCCGCCCGCAGCGAACGGCATGGCTGCGGCCAGGTCCCTGCACAGCAGGTGGTGGCGGTAGTCGCCGGCGGGCGGGCGGGCCGGAGCGCCGGGGAGCATGGCAGCGAAGAGCCCAGCCTGCCCGCCGATGGGGCGGTGGAGGCTGTAGCCGCTGCCTTGGTAGAGAGCCTTCACCCCGGCGACGCGCTCCTCGAGGTCCCCGAGATCCGTCGAGGCGACGGCGAAGATCATCGTGACCTGGAGTTCGGTATCGCCGGCACCGCTGGAGAGCTGCGTCCGCAGGTCGCTCAGCGCGTCCAGCGCCTCGGCGAGCCCCGGTGGCGCACCTGCGGGATCGCCGTCGTACTCGCTCACCTGGCTCTCGAGCTGGCGGGCCTGCCGGCGGGCGGAGGCCTGGGCCGCACGGTTGCCCACGGGCCGGATCCGCAGGCACCAGTCGACGGGGAACGGTGCAGTGTCGGCGGCGGCGAGCCACTCCCCGCCCCCGTCGGGGAACGTGAAGCGGTGCGGCAGGTCGGCGAGAGCCAGCAGTGCCTGGTAGGCGACCCCGGCTTCGGTCTGCACCCGCAGGTAGCGCCGGTGGGCGGGACGGTGGGCATCCGACGCGAGGCCTCCCTCCTTGACGACGGCGTCGGCGAGGGCGGTCAGCCGGGGCCCGCGCACGAGGAAGCTCCCAGGATCGGGGCGGTCGGTGGCGGCCCCCAGTCCCCGCCGGAACGCGGACGAGTAGATCCCGCAGACCTCGTCAGCGGTGGGAGCGGTGAGCGCCAGGCTGGCCCGGAGGCGGGCTCGGACGTAGTCTGCCTGCTCGGTGCGGCGGGCGATCTCGGCGGCGGTCACCCGCTGCGGGGGCAGCCCGAATGCGGGGGTGACCGCGGCGGTCGCGGACCCGATCAGGGGGAGGACGCCCTGCCTGCCGCCAAGGGCCGGCAACTCGGCAGCAAGGAACCAACGGCGCTGCGTGGGGCTGAGCTCGGCGAGCGTACGCCCGGCCAGCTCCGACAGCTGCACCCATGCCGGAGGCGAGTCCCCGCCACCGATCCACCGGATCATCTCCGAGGAGGGCACGGGGGTGCACAGCGAGAGGACCATGGCCTCGCCCGGGAGAGCCAGCAAGGCCCCCCGAGCCTGCTGGTGGAGGCGGAGTTTCTCGTGTCGGGGGAGCCACGGGTACGACGCGGGCTCGACCCGGAACACCACCCACACCGAGCCGTCCCTCGCCCAAACGAGGTTACCGGCGATGAACCGGGCGGGGAGCTTCATCGGTGACAGGCGCGGTCGACGTGACCGTTGCCGGCCACGAAGATGCGGTTCCGCACCAGGACGGGAGGCGTGTCCCGGTACGGCCGGCCGTGGAGGCGGCCCAGCCGAGGGGTCGCCAGGAAGCTGACCATGCCGGCCATGGCTCGGAGGGGGCTCCTTCCTTCCATGCGGACGTGGCGGACCGACCACGCCGCGAGGCCCGGGAGGGTCACCTCGACGGCCAGGTTCGCCACCCGGGGCAGGTGTGCCCAAAGGGCGCGGGTCGCCACCAGAACCCCGAGTGCGGCTCCCATGGCGGCGACCTGGGCCAGCGTGAGCTGGGTGGGGAGCTGCCAGCCGCCGATCCGGCCGATGACCCACGGGTAGCGACGGGCGTGGGTGTACGAGCGGCAGGCAACCTCGTCGTCGGTGTGCACCGCCGTCTACCGCATCCGTGCCGGTGCAACAAGCGGCCGGCCGAGGGAGTGCATCTCCTTGCCGATCTGGTCCTGGAACCACTGGACGTTGGCGGTGCCCCACAGCACCGCCCCGGCGAGGAGCATGGCCCCGAGGGTGGGGATGAGCGCCTTGGTCTTCCACCAGACATGGGCGATGAAGAGCACCGCCGCCACGACGAGGCCCGCCTGGATGAGTTGCCGGACCTCGGCCAGCTTCACCGTCAGCCACGTGATCATGAGTGCACCGCCCGCTCCGGCCTCCCGGCCAACGGGGGTGCGGGAAGGAGCGCCTCGACTGCCCAGGTACCCTGCCGCTCCGAGATTTGTACCGAATAGTCCAGAAGCTCCCTCATGCCGCCGCGGTCCGTGGCCGACACCTGTGCCCGGACGGTTCTGTGGCCCGATCCCGAGGCGGAGGCGATGGCGATCCTGACGACCGACACGGACGTGTAGGGCGGCGGTGTGACTGCCGCGATGCGGACGCCGGGAGCGGTCGTCGCCCCGACGTCGCCCTGCCCGGTGAGGAACGCCTCGAAGAAGTGCTGGACCGCCCCCGCAACGGCGTCGCCGCCGGGAGCCGCGAGGGTCGGCAGGCCGAGGTTCGGCATTGCCCCGGGCGGGGGGGCCGGGACCTCGGCCGGGAGGGACGTGGCGACCAGGCCCACGGAGCCCGTCATCACGCCCACCCGGTAGTAGTGGGTCCCGGCCCGGACGTACCCGCCCTGGGCGGCCACCAGGACCTCCGCACCGACGGTGACCGCCCAGTAGCCCGAGGCGGGCTCCGAGCTGGCGACGGCCGCGGTGCGGGAGGCGTAGCGGCCCGACGGCGTGACCCCCTGCAGGTCCACCGGACCGGGGTAGAAGGCCCGGAGTGTCGCCTCCTGGCCCGACCCCGCCTCGAGGTAGGTGGCCACGAACATCTCGGCGAAGCCCGGGACCCCGCTGGGCACGGCGGCCGGCGCGGTCCGCGCGGGGGCGCTTCCGAGCAGGGCTCTGAGCCCCCCGGCTGCGGCCAGGGCGATGAGCAGCCAGAGCCCGGCGGTGGCCAGCCGCACCCGCAGCCCCGCCGTGGCCTCCCGCAGGCTCCTCCTCCCGTCCACGGCAATGCCTGCGGCGTGGGCCGGGTCCGGTGGCAGCACGTGGCGGGGCATTGTCGATTCCAGGGTGGGGGACGGCATCGCGGGCGCGGGTTGCACGGGGGGCGACTCCTCGGTCGTGGGGCGGGAACGGTTGGTGGGTGGGTCCGGGGTCAGGAGGC
>DASPZW010000519.1:0-4139 GCA_035636055.1 Actinomycetota bacterium | reverse complement strand
GACCACCCGTGTCATCGTCCGCAGGTGGCTGGCCGCGCTCGCCCGGAAGGCGTCGGGCGGATCGGGATCGGCGCCGCCGACGGGTGGCAGCGGGTTGGTCACTGCCTTCACGCCGAACGGGCGGGCCACGAGTTGGGTGAGCTGGTCCGGGTTCAGCATGCCGGCAACGCCGATGCCCGAACGGTAGATCGCTGTGATGTTCTCGTGGCCGGTGGGCAGGCGGGCGCCGGTGATGCCGTCGCCGAAGATCAGCGTGCTCACCCCGGCCTCGTCGACGCGGACGAAGAAGTGTGGGTCGTTCCTCCCGGAATGGGCCAGGTTGGGGACCTCCTTCCATGCCACCCCGTTGACCTCGACGTGCAGGGTGCTCCCCGCGGGGGTGTACGTGAGGTTCGGTTTGGACAGGCGGAAGGTCTGGCACGGCGATGCGTCCCCGCTGCCGAGGATTTCGCGCTTGGTGGAATCCCCGGCCATGCCGACGCCGGCGGACTCCCCATGGGTGGCCGGGGCGACGTTGGCCAGGACGCGGCAGCTCGCCCGGTCGTACTGGTACTTCAGGGCGCCGCCCAGGTGCAGCTGCGGCGGCTCCGTCGGTGCTGGCTGATCCTGGCGCTTGGGCACCGTCGCCGATTCCGCGAACACGGGCGACGCCGGCGGGGCATCCACGAAAACGAGCAGGTTCGTGATCAGGGTGCCGGTGTGCCGGCCGAAGCTCACATGCCACACCGGGACCGGCCCGTCGGGGGGAGGCGCATCGGGATCGGGAGGCAGGATCGTCAGCACGGTGCCAGGAGGCACCGGCACCTCCTCGGGGCCAACGAGATAGAGGTCCCGGACGTGGTCGGGGACCCGGGCGGCGGGCGCGCGACCCGTGAGGACGACCACCCGGTCGCCGGGGAACGCAGGAGCGGGTTGCGCCAGTTCGATGGTCGCCCCCCCGACGGGGTCCTGGACCTCGGTGGGGGCGAGCGCGAGCGGCTCGGTTTGGGCCAGCACCGTGGCGCTGCGCCTGAAGGCTTCGCGGAGCTGTGCCTCCGAGGTTGGCGCTTCCGACATCCCGTCCAGATGGAGGGCCACGATCGCGCCGGGGATGCGGTCCAGGGTCACCCGGGTGACCTTCCCGGAGATCGTGATCCGGGAGTCGACCTCGGCCGTCGCATCCGGGTGCCGGGGCGAGGGAGTCTTCACCGTCGTCGCCACGACGGCGGCGTCGTCCCGGAACGCCGTGCTCACGCCGGAGACGGCGAAGAGGTCGACGGAACCGGGGGCCTCCAGCACGAGCCACGATCCCGGGAGGACTTCGGGATAGACCGCGTCGAGGTCGAGCGTGGTGGCCCCCCCAGGCAACGGCTGGTTGTACGACGGCCAGAGCGCGACGCCGTCGGCGTGTCTGGCGATGGGGGCGTTGGCGCCGAACAGGGCGGCCCGCTGGCGGAAGACGAAGACGCCGGCCTCCTGGCGCCGGTCCCCGGGAAGGCCCTGGCCCTCCCCGGCGCTCGCCTGGGCGGGTGTGGCGAATTCGATCCTCGTGGTGCCGTCCGCGGGTGACGGCGTGGCGGTTTGCACGGTCCGCAGTGTCCAGGCTGGGGAGCCGGCACCCACGGCATCCGGCCCAGGGCACACGAGGACGACGTCGCCCACGGCGATCCTCGGCGTGCCGGCCAGCTCCAGCGCCGCCGCCCGGGAATCGATCTCCGGCTTCCGGCTCGTCACCGGTGCCAACGCGTTCCAATCGGTGCGTGCCTCGAGGGCAACGTCGGTCTCGAAGACCTGCGGCTTCTCGTCGGGACCCGGGACGCTCATGACCGGGGTTCCCGCTGGGATGGTGACGACGCTGCTCCCCACGGCGCTGGGGTCGAGGGTGAAGGCAAGCAACGTGGATGCGGCCAGGCCGTGGTAGCGATACTCGCTCACCTGCCGGGCGAGGCGGATCAGCGACGCGAGCTCGGTGGCGGTCCGGACGTAGTGCTCGTTGGCGATGCGTTCGGTGTAGGACGTGAGGACGTCGAGCGCCGAAGCCCAGGCGTCGAACAGGGCGTGGCGCGGATCGTCGATGCTCGGCGGGACATCGATCATCGAGGCCAGGGTCGACGCCAGCTCCGTGCCCCCCGCGGTCGCGCGTGCCTGGGCTCCTTCGCCGGCGGCGCCCAGCATGCTGGCGAGGAAGCTGCTCGCCGTGCCCACCCGGTACCGCAGCGGGCTGACGGGGTACTCGTTCGTGAGGTCCTCCGGTGTGAGGGCCATCTCAGGGCCCTCCCCAGACCTCGACGGTCAGCAGCCCCCGGTCGGGGAGGCTGAGGTCCTGGTCGAGGCGGACCACCTCGAGGGGACCGACGAGGATCCTGCCATCGGTCAGCCCTCCGGCGGAGCGGTCGCCGTAGCGCCGGAACACCGTTGCCACGACAGCGTCGACGCCGTCCACGGCCAGCACCGCCCGGTAGATGGTGCTGAGGTAGACGGGCTGGCCCATCGTGAAGTTGTCGGGATGGAAGAAACCCAGCCGCCCATCGGGCAGCGTCCCTGGGCACAGCTCGTCGACGACGCGCCGGCGCACCTTCGCGGCGATGTAGCCCTCCGAGGCCGAGACGATGAGCGCCAGCTCGATGGGCACGGGGACGGGTTGCGCCAGCTCGATGTCGACCCCCGCCATGCGCTTGGCGTCGGGCAGACCCCGCAGGCGATCCGCCAACCCGTCCGGCTCCAGAGCACCCCCGCCCGATCGTTCCACCGTGACGAAGGCGCTGTACCAGCTCCCGGTCCATCGCAGCCGGCCGGCTGCCGTCTTCACTGCGGGATCGCCGGCGACCACCGCCGCATAATCGTCCTCGGTGACGGCACGCTGGCTGTCCAGGTGGGCATGGGGGGCGAGCCGGAGGATGTGGTTGACCGAGTCGGGCTCCTGCCCTCCGGCCGCCGGCAGCGGGTTCACCACCGAGACGACACCGGCGGCGGGAGTGCCGAAGAAGCGGGTGATGGCGCCGGCATTGACGTTGCCGGGCGTCCCGCAGCCCCGGCGATAGGTGGCGCTCATCACCGTGCTGCCGGGTCGCCGGCCGTTGATCCCGTCCCCGAAGCGGAGCCGGACCTGCCGGTCGTTCTCCACCTCCACGACGAAGCTCGGGGTGTCCGGGCCACAGCCCAGGAGGTCGTACGAGGGGGTCCAGATGGCCCCCCCGTCATCGAGCAGGATGCTGGGCAGCGCCGACGCCGGGTCGGGGTTGAGAAGGGCAGACGCGGGGGCCTGCTGATCGTACGGCTGCGCGAACGTGAGGGGTCGTTCCCGGAGGACGGGGCGCCACTGACCGGCGGGCTGGAGACCGTCGGTGACGAGCCGTTGCTCGGACATGGGCTCGCCGTGGTCGGCCAGTGCGACGTTGGCCCGGGCCATCGCCCGGTTGCCGCTCACCTGCAGGGGGAACGCCAGGGCGTCGTCGGGGTCCCAGGTCACCTCGACGACCGGCGTGCCGTCGATGGGGTCCACGCCCTCGATCACGCCGGTGAGCCGGACCACCTGGCAGTGGGCGGGGTCCGATCGCATCCCCGGGGTCTCTTTTGAGCCTTCGTCTGGGCCCTCGTCGGGGCATTCCTCGGGGCACTGCTCGAGCAGGAGGTACATGCCCGGCGCGAGGCTCACCTCTCCCGATGGGCGCAGCGTGGCGCTGGTCGACCCGGGGGCCAGGATGAGTGCCTCGTCGCTCCAGTCGTGCAGCGGGATGGCGTTGTGCTCGGGGCGCGCGCAGAGCTCGTGGAGCGTCTGGTACACGGGCGGTGCGTCGACGGCGAGGTCGGCCTGGACGCCGGTGGCTGCCTTGATCGTGGTGAGGCGGTCGACGCCGAAGCAGAGGAAGACCCGGGCGCTGCACCCCTCGGAGACCTGGTGGCCGAGCAGCAGGGCGTGGCGCCGCAGGGAGACGCGGCGGCGAGCCGTGAACATGTAGGCCTCTGTCGCCACCGCGTCCTGGTAGTAGCTGAGGTGGTCCGCCACGTAGGCGAGCAGTTTGATCAGCGTCACCATGAGGTCGGCGGGGTTCCGCTCGATCCAGCCGGGCAAGGTGGTGGACATGCGGTCGGACATCAGCTGGACGAAGGAGTTGTAGTCCTTCGTGAGGTAGTCGAGGACGGGCTCCGGACCGGCGGCA
>DASPZW010000518.1:0-5199 GCA_035636055.1 Actinomycetota bacterium | reverse complement strand
GCTGTGGATCTTGATCATGCGGAATCCCCGCTCGGCGATGTTGGAGGTGAACCACACCGACAGGTTCTTGCAGTACAGCAGGATCTCGGCCTTCAGCTCCTTGAAGGCCAGGGCCAGGTTCCAGGACTCCCGCTCAGCCTGCGTACGCTTCTCCCGGCCCAGCAGCCACGGGTCGGGGTTGGCCCGGATCGCCCGGATGACGATGGCGTCATAGGCCGCCGAGATGGCCTTCAGCCGGCGCCGGGACAGCGAGGTCCTGCCGGCGGCCCGGGCCTTCTCCGCCTCGTCCTTGGCATCCAGCAGCAGCTTTGCCATCGCCTCGGCCCAGGGCTCCTGCGAGGCCCGCTCCGCAACGGCGGCAAGATCGCGAATGAGGTGAGCATGGCATGCCGAGTGCTGGCAGCCGAAGCGCCAGTACTGTGCGTAGCGGTCGTGCACCGAGACCCCTTTGAACTCGGGGAGCACCCCGGCAGCCTCCATGCCGATGTGCCCCCGACGCTTATGGCAGGTGATCAGGGTCAACGTCTCGGTGGTGGCGGCGTGGAACCAGAAGCGCTCCGTGTCGACCTTGGCCCCCGTCTCGTCGTTGGCCATCACGGGCGAGGCCATCAGCCGGTAGCGCAGGTCGACGAGGAAGTGCTCCAGCAGTCCCTTGGCTTTGGGAAGCAGGCCGGACACCCACCCGGTGGAGACCTCCATGCCCACCAGGTCGGCCAGGGCCTCGGCGGTGCGGGCCACCGGCAGGTGCTGGTGGGCGAGCAGGTAGGTGCCCACCCCCGAGACCACGGGCCCGTAGACCGCCGGGGCGGTGGCCTCGGGCGGGAACTCGCCCGTGGACTCGCACCCGCACAAGCAGCGCCTGGTCTCGACGACATGGGCGGTCACCACGATCTTGGGGGTGGGGATGTCGAAGACCTGCCGGGTCTCGGTTGCGACAACCTCGGCGTCCGCCAGCGAGGCACCGCATCCCGCGCACCGCTCAGGGGCATGGGGCACGGTCACGTCCGGAACCTCCACCTGAGCCAGGTGGGCACCCGGCGCACCGGGCTGCTTGCCCTTGCTCCGCTTCTCCTTGCCCTTGTTGGTCCACTCCTGGCGCCGGGCCTTCTGAGCTTGCCGCTGGGCCAGGGTGTCGCCCGAGGGCGGCTTGGAGGAGTTGCCAGAGTGCCGTCCAGCCTCCGCTTCCAGTTCGGCCACCCGGTTCGCCAAACTGTCCACCAGATCCAGCAGGGCCACGATCAGGGCTTGGAGGCTGGCGTGCTCGGGTCCTGGGTACTGGTCCAGCACCTGGGCGGCGAGGGCGCGGAGCTCATCGGTCATCGCCTCCGCGTTTTACACCAGCCCGCGCGCTCAGTGGTGGATTTGCGCGCGCTCCGCGCGAATTTCTGTCAGAAGCGGGACTCCGGGACCTGAACAGTTACTTCTGCGCGTAGGTCCCGGAGTCACCGACGAAGCACGGGCTCGGCATCGACTCCATGTAGCCCTTCCAGGTCCGCCCCGAGGCTTCCACCCGGTCGACCGCGATGTTGGGCTGCGCCTGGAAGCAGGTCGTGCAGTCGGTGGTGACGCCGAAGGTGCTCCCCCCGGTCGCCGCCAGGTAGTTGGGCAGGCTGGGGTGCGACACCCCGAAGTAGTTCGTCGCCAGGCCGTACTGGTTGGCGAGGCTGTTGATATAGGGGGCCTGCGACGAGCCGATGATCTCGTTATACGAGTGGTTTTCCATCATGATCGTGAAGATGTGGTCGAAGGCCGGCACGGAGCCTGCTGCGGCAACCGGCGCCGGTGTATGCAGGGCGAACCCCGCGAGGGCTGCCAGGACGCCCTGCGAGCCCAAACAATCGAGCTCGGGCACGCGCGAGAGCGCGCATAATCTGCTCCTTCCTTGGTCGGAGAACATCTGAGCTTCAGCCCGCGCGGTTGGGGGCCATGCTAGGGACCCAATCTGTCGGGAGCGGGACGAGGACCAGACGGGACCGCGAAGGTTTCATGAACATTTCGTGCCAGACCCGATCTGCCGGGACGTACAATTTATGGCAAATTCTTGTACGCAGCGCCTGACGCACTGCTTTCTAAATTCTCCCAGGGCCTGATGCGCGCCCAGAGCGAGTGCCAGGAGAAGTTCACGGGAAATTCGTCTCCCATTCACCTCCCGTTCGCCTCGAGATAAGGCGCCGAGGCTAGCGTCCCCACTAAAGGGAGCCGGCTGTGGCGGCCGGGTCGCGCTTCGTCCCTTGCGGCCCCCTTTGTCGCCGGCACGTCGTAGAGCCCAAGCGTAGGGAGGATCAGATGGCATCGATCAGCATGAAAGGGCGGTTCGCCCGCCGCGCCACAGGAGTGGCAGCGGCGACATTCCTGCTCGGCGGCGCCGTCGCCGCCGCGGCCACGTTCCGGCATGCCGGACCCCAGGGCGACGGAACGGCCATCACGCCCGTTGGCTACCGCGTGACGCCGGCCGGGACGCAGACGAACCTCGGCGACCTGCCCCTGGCGCTCCGGCTCTCACCGGACGGCAGCGTGCTGCTGGTGAGCAACGACGGTCAGGGCACCCAGTCCCTCCAGGTGGTCGACCCTGCCACGTCCAAGGTCGTGCAGACGCTGCCGTCCCCGTCTCCCAAGTCCCTGTTCGTCGGGCTGGCGTTCAGCCCGGACGGGGCCACCGCCTACGCCAGCGGCGGCGGGGATGAGCAGATCCACGTGTACGCCGTCTCCGGCGGTCACCTCAGCGAGGGCACGCCGATCGGGTTGCCGACCACGACTCCCTTCGGGGGCAAGGTCAATATGTTCCCGGCTGGCTTGCAGGCCACGGGCGACGGGAAGCGGCTCGTCGTCGCCGACCACCTGGCCGACGCGGCGAGCGTGGTGGATCTGGCGACCAAACAGGTGAGCACCGTCGCCGTCGGCCACGCCCCCTACGGGGTCGCCGTCACGCCTGACGGCACCACCGCCTTCGTGTCGAACCAGGGAGCGAACACGGTGTCGGTCATCGACCTCACCGATGCGACCCCGAGCGTGCCTGCCACGGTGACGGTCGGAACGCATCCCAACGCCGAGGCGCTCGACGCCGCCGGCCACCGCCTCTACGTTGCCGACGGGGACAGCGACCAGATCAGCGTCGTCGACACCGCGGCCAGCACGGTCGTCAAGACCATCGACCTCTCCCCCTACGATCACGCCACCGTGGGTACCAACCCCATCGGCATGACGCTGTCGGCCGACGGGGGCACGCTCTACGTCGCCAACTCGGGCAACAACGACGTCGATGTCATCGACACCAAGCAAGGCCGCGTGGAGGGGTGCATCCCCACCGCCTGGTATCCGAGCGACGTGGCCACCAACGGTTCGAAGCTGTTCGTTGCGAACGCCAGGGGCCTCGGCGCAGGGCCCAACGACGGGCCGGGTTACCCCAACCCCGCCTCGACGGCGCCGACCAGCCCGAACGAGTACGTCGGCTCGATGATGGTCGGTACCCTCTCCACCATCGGCCTCCCCCTGCGTACGGCGGAGCTCGCCCGAGACACGCGGCAGGTTGCCGCCAACGATGGATTCGACAACCGGCAGCACTTCAAGGACCAGCCGATCCAGCACGTGATCTACATCGTCAAGGAGAACCGGACCTACGACCAGGAGTTCGGGTCGCTGGGCAAGGGAAACGGGGACCCGTCCCTGAACCTGTTCGGCGATGAATCGGCCACGAACTCGCGGGCCCTGCAGCGGCGCTTCGCCACGCTGGACAACTTCTACGCCGACGCCGAGGTCAGCGCCCAGGGGTGGAACTGGTCGACGGCCAGCGCCTCCAACCCGTACTCCGAAGCCCTGTGGCCGGCCGACTACTCCGGCCGCAATGCCCCCTATCCCTCGGAGAGTGGCGACCCCGCCATCGCCCCCAACAAGACCCCGCCCTCCTCCTACATCTGGGATCAACTCGGGGCGGCCGGCCTATCCTTCCGCAACTACGGCTTCTACGTGAACGAGACACCCACCCACACCTTCGTGGCCGCCGATCCCGTCCTGAACGCAAACACCGACCACAACTTCCGGGGCTTCGATCTGCGCTGCCCCGAGAACCCCGAGACCTTCACCCCCTTGAGCCCGACCTGTGGCACGCCCCGGTTCACCGAGTGGCAGAACGAGTTCAACCAGTACGTCGCGGGGAACAACCTGCCCACGGTCGAGCTCGTCCGGCTCCCCAACGACCACAACGCCGGCACGACGCCCGGCGCTCCTACCCCGGCGGCCTACACCGCCGACAACGACCTGTCCGTTGGGCGACTCGTCGATGCGGTCTCCCACTCCAAGTACTGGGGCAGCACGGCCATCTTCGTCACCGAGGACGACGCCCAGGACGGACCCGACCACGCCGATGCCCACCGGACCATTTCGCAGATCATCAGCCCCTATACGCAGACGGGCCGGGTCGACTCCACCTTCTACTCGACGGTGTCGATGCTGCGGACGATCGAAGACATCGTTGGCATCCGCCCGCTGACACAGTTCGACACCTTCGCCACGCCGATGAGCGACTCCTTCACGAACAAGCCAGACTTCACCCCGTACACCGCGGTGAAGCCGGCGGACGCCGGCAACATCATCAACGCCGCCAACGCCCCGATGGCAGCGCAGTCCGCCGCCCAGCCGCTGGATCGTGAGGACAAGATCGACATGCAGGTGTTCAACGAGGCGATCTGGGAGAGCGTCAAGGGCGCCGCCTCCCCGATGCCCGCCCCCCGCCACGGCCTGAACCAGGCCGCGACGACGGCGCAAGCCGAGGGCTAGGGAAGCGACTTCACGTGACGGCTCCCGGGGAGGACCCCGGGGGCCGTTCTGATCAGAGGTTTGGTGCCTTTTCGTTCGCCACGAACAAATTCCCGCCAAACTTCCCCGACAAACCTGGTTCGCGTCGCCAAATCGATCAGGTCTTCGACGTCGAGGTACTCTGCCTCTGGCTCACCGACGCTCGGGAATTCTCTGTCGATCTCGGAGCAAACCTCTTCCATCAAGTTCAGCGCCCGATCAGCCCCAAAGGAAGGCGTCAACCGAATATCCACATCGATCCTGCAACTAGCGGGAACGACGGAGAACCCGCTTCCACCGTGGATCTGTGTCACGGTCAGCTTCGGGCCGAACTGGAAGACAGCATCTTGTTCGTCAGGGAAGGAAACCCAGCTCAACGCTTGAACTAGCCTCGTTGCCTTGACAATG
>DASPZW010000517.1:0-7795 GCA_035636055.1 Actinomycetota bacterium | reverse complement strand
CCACCATCGGCGCCGGCAACCGGGCCCGCGGCCGGACCCTGGCCGACAACGCAGGGCTGCATTTCGGTGCGGTGCCCGGCGCCCTCGGTGCGACCCTGCACGAGCACGGCCTGCGCACCGCCGCCTCCGACGCCACCGTGGCCCCGGCGGTGGCGGATCCCTCGCACCCGATGGACGCCACGGACCCGTTGGCAGCCGATGTCGGCGCCGTCGATCTGACCGGCGGCGACGCCGCGTTGGCCGATCTCGTCGGACGCCTCGACCTGGCGCAGGACACCCTGTTCGTGCTGTCGCCCTACCAGCCGGCCGGGCGGCCCCCGCGCCTGATGGCGGCCGTCATGGCCGGCGTCGGGTCGACCTCGGGCGGGTGGATGACCTCGGCGACGACGCACCGCGACGGGCTCGTCACGCTCCCGGACGTCGCCCCCGGCATTCTCGGGCTCCTCGGCGTCAAGGCCCCCGCCTCCATGACCGGCCAGGCCCTCCGCTCGGTCCCGGCGGGGCCGGCCGGGGCCAACCGGCTGCAGGAGCTGCTGGGGCTGCAGGCCGCCGCCGTCTCCTACGGACGGCGGCTGGTGCCGTTCAACGTCGCGCTCGCTACCATCGGCACCCTGGTCTTCCTGGCCGGCTGGCACAGGCTCCGCCTCGGGGCCACCGGGCCGCCCAGGGGCGCGGCGTTGCTGCGGGCGACCGGCCTCCTCGTGGCTGCCGCTCCGGTCGCCTGCCTGGCCCAGGCTGCGGTCGGCGGGGAGCGCTGGCCGGCCCTGCCGGCGTTCGCGTTCCTCGTGGCGGCGGCCCTCGCCGTCGTGGCCATCGCCGTCGGGGGACCGTGGCGGCGCAGCCATTCGGGGCCGCCGGTGTTCGTCGCGACGGTGACGGCCCTCGCCATCGCCGGGGACCTCGCGACCAGGTCGCGGGGGCAGATCACCAGCCTGATCGGCTACTCGCCGCTCGTGGCGGGACGCTTCTACGGGCTGTCGCCCGTGTCCTTCGCGACGCTCGCCACCTCTGCCCTGCTGCTCGCCGGTTTGGCCGCGGGTGCCCGCCCGAAGCAGGGGGTGGCGATCGTTGCGCTTATCGGCCTCCTCACCGTCGGCCTCGCCGGGGCCCCGGTCTTCGGCGCCAAGTTCGGCAGCATCCTCACCCTGGTGCCGGCCTTCGGGCTGCTGGCACTGCTCGTGTCGGGGCGACGGCTCTCCCTCGCCAAGGTCGGCCTGCTGGCCGCCGCGGCGGCGGCCGTCGCCCTGGGCATCGGCGTCGTGGACGCCCTGCGGCCCGCCAGTTCCCAGACCCACATCGGCCGGTTCGTGGCGGCGCTGCTCGGCGGCGGGGCGGGGACGGTGGGCGACGTGATCCACCGCAAGCTCGACGCCAACCTCGGGATCTACCTGAGGGCCCCCGTCGCTCTGCTCGTCCCGGTCGCCCTGGGCTTCGTCGGGGTGGCCATCCTGCGCCCCGCCCGCGTGGTCGAAGGCCCGTTGCGAGCCGTGCCGGGCCTGCGGTTCGGCCTGCTGGCGGCCGTGGCCGCCATGGCGCTGGGCCTCGTCCTCAACGACTCGGGGGCCGCGATCCCTGCGATGGGGATGGCGGTCGGGGTCCCCTGGGCTATCGCCCTGCTCGTCGGAGTCGCGGCGGCCAAGCCGGCCCGTACGCCAGTCGCAGGGCCCCCAGGCTGAGGATGAGGCTCGTCGTCCCGACCGGCCACCAGATCGAGATCGGCCCTGGCGGCACCGGCGGCACGGCCACCCGCACCGCCTCCGCACCAGCCCTTGGCCTCGTCGGCGGCTCTGACGGACGGCGTACTTTGCTCCAAAAGGTGCGCTATCCGCACTTTTTGGAGCAAAGAAGATCCCCGTGGTGGTAGAGCCGCAAACGTGCTGTTATTTCGCGCCAGTGGGCGAGGCTGACGGCTGGGGCGACGGCAGCGGGGCCGTGGCCCCCGAGCCCAGCCCGTACGAGCCCCAGGCGTTGGTCGTCAAGGCCGCGGCAAGGCCCAGCACGATGCCAGCCTGGCCCATGGGTTGGTCGGCCGAGTCTGCGGTCACCACCCGCAGGCTGGCATCCTGGCGGATCGGGCCGAGGACCGGGAGCGACGACGACCCGTCCTCGCCGACTGCCACCAGCACCGGAACCGGCACCGCGGAGAGGTTCCGGACCACCGGCATGATGATCGCCTTGCCGAGGTCGGGCGCCGCTCTGGCCCCCGCCGGCGGCTGGCCCGGCGCCAGGATCACGATGGCGCTCCCGGTGACGGCAAGGGTCGCCGGCGGTTGCTGGGCGTCGCCGGCCACACCCGGGCCCGGGCTGGCAAGGCCGGCATCCATGAGGCGCTGCAGGACCCCCGGCGTCTTCCCGGCGAGCGAGTCGGCAAGCTGGCGGGCAATCGCCGCCTGGAGGGCATCCGCCGAGGATACGCCGCTGCCGACCACGGCGGCCGCCGCCTGCCGGCTGGCGTCGTCGGCCAGGGCGAGGCTGGACGACAGCACGAACGATCCCTGGAGTTTGGCCCCCGCCCCCACGAGCGTGGACGCCATCTCCGCGGCCTCGCCGCCCGGGGTCGTGTCGAACGAGACGAGGACCGCCGGCCGGCCGTGCAGCTTGCCCTGGACCAGCAGGTCCCGGCTCGCCTTCGCCCAGCGAAGGACGGCGGTGTTGGCCTGGGCCAGATCGTTGTTCTGGGACTGCAGCGTCCTGTCCCGGCTGTCGAGGGCGTTGAACGAGTTCTTGAGCGCCCGGACCGTCTCGGGCGAGACGAACGTGGTGCCCGCGACGATCCCGAGCCCCAGCGCCAGGAACACCGCGATCAAGCTGGCGACGTGGTACCGGAGGTTGATCACGGCCTACAGGGTAGCGAGCGGTTTCGTCAGCGGAACGCCCGTCCGAGGGTGAACGTGAGGTGGCGGACCCACAACTTCACCGCCCCCGCGGCGACCTGGGCAAGGTTCGGGTGACCCGAGGCGCCGACGATGATGACCATCGTCAGCACGGCCGCGGCGACCAGGGCGACGAGCTGGAGGCGGGTGGGCCCGGACCGGTGCAGCTCGCTGACCCCCTTGGCGTCGACGAGCTTCGGCCCCACCCGCAGGCGCACGAGGAAGGTCGAGGCCATGCCCTTGCGGCCCTTGTCCATCATCTCGGTCAGGCTGGCGTGGCACCCGACGGCCACGATCAGCTCCGCCCCCTTCTCGTAGGCGAGCAGCATGGCGACGTCCTCGCTCGTCCCGACGGCCTCGAAAGTGCGGTATTTCAGGCCCAGGGCGTCGAGCCGGTCGGCACCCGGGGCCCTCCCGTCGGGGTAGGCGTGCAGGATCAGCTCGGCGCCGCAGATGAGGGCCCCGGTCGTGACCGAGTCCATGTCGCCGATGATGATGTCCGGGCGCAGGCCGAGGTCGAGGAGGGCGTCGGCACCGCCGTCCACCCCCACGAGCACGGGCCGGAAGTCGGGGATGTAGCCACCCCGCAGCGACGCAAGGTCCTTCTTGTAGCCGTACCCCCGGACGACGACCAGCACGTGCCGCCCCCCCAGCCCGGTGCGGATCTCAGGGAGCCGGATCGCGTCGATCAGATACTCCCGCTCGTCGCGCAGGTACTCGATCGTGTTCTCGGCGAAGCTCTCGAGGGCGGCGCCGATCTGCCGCTTGGAGGCGTCGAGGCGCTCCTGGGCGAACTCCATCCCGACGGGCTCGCCCTTGGCCACCACGTCGCCGGCCACGAGGATCCGGCCGTCGTCGATCTCGACGGCGTCCCCGTCGCGGACGATCTCGAACAGGTCGGGCGTCACGGCGTCGACGAGCGGGATCCCGGCTGCCGCCAGGACCAGGGGGCCGAGGTTGGGGTAGGCGCCGGTGGCCGACCGTCCGACGTTGAGGACGGCGCGGACCTTGCGCTCGACGAGGCCTTCGGCGGCGACGCGGTCGAGGTCGTCGTGGTCGATGAGGGCGATCTCGCCCGGCTGGAGGCGGCCGACGAGACGCTTCGTCCGCCGGTCGGAGCGCAGCACGCCCCTGACTGCGCCGGGCGTAGGGACGTCGGAAACGCTTGCAACCCGGGGGTGCCGCCGGAACATAGGCCGGATTCTAACCGTCCCCAGGTCAGACGGGACGGTAGGAGCCGGGGGCGAATCGGGACTGGAAGCGCGGAAAAAACCCGTCCCGGTCCAACCGGACGAGGCGCAGCGGCTCTTTGTGGGGCTGGACCGTGACCGCCGCGGCGTCCGGCAGGTGGGCCACGTGCTGCCCGTCGGCGGACAGGGCGCCTCCCCCGTCGACCAGCCGCACGACCACCGGGCGGTCTGGGGACACCACCACCGAGCGCCACCGGATCGAGTGGGGGCAGACGGGCGTCAGGATCATGACGTTGAGCCCGGGCTCGACCACCGGGCCGCCGGCCGAGAGAGAGTAGGCGGTGGAGCCGGTCGACGTGGCCACGATGAATCCGTCGGCGGTGTAGCGGGCAACCTCCTCGTCGCCGACGAACACGTCGACTTCGATGACCTTGGACGGGGTGGGTTTCTCGACGACGACCTCGTTCAGGGCGACGGCGGCGGCCAGGGGTTCGCTGGCGAGGGTGGCCACCCCGTCCAGCATCATCCGCAGTTCGAGGGTGTAGTCGCCGGACTGGAGGGCGGCGACCGCAGCCTTGAGGTTGTCGGCCTCGGCGGAGGCAAGGAAGCCCATCTTGCCGAGGTTGACGCCGAGCAGGGGGACGCCGCGGCGGGTGGCCTCCCCGGCGGCCCGCAGCATCGTGCCGTCGCCGCCGAGGGAGACGATGAGATCGGCGCCGCCGCCCAGGGTCGCATCCACCACTTTGAGCCCCGCCGCGGTGGCCAGCGACGTGAGCTCCTCGAAGGCGCGCTGGGCGGCTTGCGAGGTGGGGTGCACCACCACGCCGAGGGTTTCGATGTTCACGGGCGCGCCGCCGCCGCCACCGCCGCCGCTTGCAGGACCCCCGGGTCGGGCTGGGGCGCGTCGTGGCGCCCACGCAGGAAGAACTCCTGGTTGCCCTCGGCCCCCCGCAAGCGCGACGGCGCGAGGCCGGCCGTCCCGACCCCCCGGGCCCACAGCGCCTCGGCGACCCGCCGGACCGCGGTGCCCCACACCGCCGGATCGTCGACGACGCCACCGGCTGCGACATCGTCCCTGGGGGCCTCGAACTGCGGCTTGACCATCAGCAGCAGGTCGCCGACCGGGGCGGTGGCGGGCACGAGCCGGTCGAGGACGGCCACGAGGGAGATGAAGCTGAGGTCGGCGACGACGAGGTCGAAGGGAGGGCCGAGCGCTACGGGATCGACGGTGCGGATGTTGACGCGCTCCAGGAGCCGGACGCGGGGGTCGTTGCGCAACGACCAGTCGAAATCGCCGTAGCCGACGTCGACGGCGACGACCTCGCGGGCACCCCGCTGCAACAGGACGTCGGTGAAGCCGCCGGCGCCCGCGCCGGCGTCGAGACACCGCCTGCCCGCCACGGCGACGCCGAGGTCGTCGAGCGCCCCCGCGAGCTTCGTGCCGCCCCGGGTCACGAACGGCCGTGGCGGGCCGAGGACGTGGAGGCTGCTGGACGCCGTCACCATCCGGGAGGGCTGGAGGGCCGGGGCGCCGTCGACGAGGATGCGCTGCTCGGCGATGAGCCTTCGTGCCTCGGGCGGGTCCGCCGCCAGCCCCCGTTCCACGAGCTCGCGGTCGAGCCGGCGCCGGGGATGGCGCATCAGTTGCCCGCCGGCCTCGCCTCCGTGGCGTCCAGCTCGGCCTCGAGCCGGCGCACCGTCTCCGTCAGGGCGCTTGCGCGCTGGTCGAGCGGGAGGGCGCTGAGGCGCTCCAGCTCCGACCTGGTATCGACGGCAGCGTCGTCGACGTCGTCCACGCTCACCTGCCGCCGGCTTTCTCGCCGTTTGTCTCGCCGGCGGGTGCGGACCTCTTGGCCGGGCGTGCGCGGGGCGAGGGAGCGGCGCGCGGCGTACCGGCCGTTGGGCGGGTCGCCCGTGCCGCCGGTCGGGCCCGGGTAGCCGTGGGCTTGGCCGGCGCCGGTGGCGCCTCAGTTTCGGCAGTGACGGTTTCGACCTGCTTGGCCTCGGCGGCGGGGGTTTCGGTCGCTGCGGCGGCCTTCGCGGCATGGGATGCGGCTTCGAGCTCCGTGATGCGGCGCTTGAGGGCGTCCATCTCCTCCTTGGTGGCGAGGCCCATCTCCCGCAAGCGGCGGCGAACCTGGGCGTCGAGGACGGCCTTCGCCCTCTCGGCCTGCTTGCGGCCCTTCTGCAGGAACTCCCAGGCGAGGTGCGGGGCGTCGAGCAGGTCGATGTTGGGACGCTCCGCGATCTTGCGGACCGCCTCCTCCGTCCGGCGGCGTGGGGCGTCCACGACCTTCGTCGCCTTGCGCAGCGTTTCGCGGACCTGGTCGATCATCGGCGCTCTGTCTCCCATGACACCCCCTGTTGGCCGTGTGGGCCGGCTTCGGCGGTCGGTATGCTCCTTCGAATGATTCCCCCGACCTCCCTCATTCCCATCCATGACGATAACCCCACCCGGCGGCGGGCGTACGTCACGCTGACGCTGATCGCACTCAACGTCATCATCTTCCTCACCGAGCCCCACTTCGGGACCGGCGGCGGCCCGGCCGTGGCCGAGTTCTTCTACCACTGGGGGCTGGTCCCATGGGAGATCGTGCACGGCCACCAGCTCACCCTGACCGGCTGCATCGGCACCTGCTTCACGCACAAGAACGTCTACCTGTCCCTGGTCACGTCGATGTTCCTCCATGCGGGGCCGGTCCACCTCGCCGGCAACATGCTGTTCCTGTGGGTGTTCGGCAACAACATCGAGGACGCGCTGGGAGCCCCGAAGTTCGTCGCCTTCTACCTGCTCTGCGGGGTGCTGGCCGGTCTGATCCACACGGCGCTCAACGCCACCTCGCTCTACCCCACCGTCGGTGCCAGCGGGGCGATCGCCGGGGTCCTCGGCGCCTACCTCGTCCTGTTCCCGCGGGCGAGGGTGCTCACCCTCGCATTCTTCGTCGTGGTCCCGCTGCCGGCCGTGCTCGTGCTGGGGCTCTGGTTCGTCCTGCAGTTGTTCACCGGCGCCTCCCAGCAGATCGGGGGCGGCGGGGTGGCCTGGGGTGCCCACGTGGGTGGGTTCGTGGTCGGCATGATCCTCGTGGTGGTCACGGGGGGTCGCCGTAGCCTCAAACACCGCATCATCCCGCCCCCGCCGCCCATCACCCCGCTCCCGCCTCCCTGGGGGACGCTCGGGCCGTGAGGCGGGCCCGAGCTGCGGCCGGGCCAGCCCCGCGCGGGCGCCGGTTGGTACGGCTGCGTTCGATCATGGCGAAGTCGGCCGGCTGGGCTGCGGGCGGCGCGGTCGCCGGGGTGGCGCTCGGCACCCTCGTCGCGGGGCACCCGGGCCGGGTGCTGGCATGGTTCGCGGGGACCAGCCTCGGCGAGGGCATCTGGGTGGGGGGGGATCGGGTTCTGGACGCGGCTCGCTCCGGAGGGCAGTCCCCGGCCCGCCCGGTGCCCAGCTCGCCGGGGCTTCGTGGTACAGCCCACCAATCGTCCCGCTGGTGGTCGCCGCGACGGCGGTGGCGGCCCTGGCGGCGGCGAAGCACCGGCCCGAGCTGGTGGGGCTGTGTTCGGGCATCAACGGGGGGTTCGCCATGGCCTTCACGCTGCTCGCCCGGCTGTACGACGTGCAGGAGCAGCGGCACGCCCGGCGCTACTGGGCTCCCGGCCGCGGCGTCGGGGGCCCGGTGCACTTTACGCGTCGCCCGTGACGTGCGTGCGGCCGTGCCGCGAAGCATGAAGGAA
>DASPZW010000516.1:0-5316 GCA_035636055.1 Actinomycetota bacterium | reverse complement strand
TCGCAGACGAGCTCGGGCGCGCAGAACACGGCGCCGCGGGGCGGCGGGGGCCCGCCGGGGGAAAACGGCGAGGTGTCACGCTGAAGCGGCGCCATCAGGCGGGCGAGCCGGTCGAGCTCCTTCTCGCCAAAGCCGGTGCCGACCCGCCCGGCATAGCGCAGCACGCCGGGCTCGTGGACGCCAAGGAGGAGGGCCCCGATGCGCTGTGTGCGGCCCCCCTCCCCGGGCGTCCAGCCGCCGATCACGAAATCCTGGCGGCCCACGTTCTTGATCTTCACCCACGCGCCGGAACGGCGGCCTGGCTCGTAGCGACTGTCCAGGCGTTTGGCGATGATCCCTTCCAGGTGCTGCGCGGCGCTGGCGGCCAGGTGCGCAACGCCCTGGCCCACGACGTGGTCGGGGGCCTGCCAGTGCTCGCCTTTGAGACCAAGCGCCGCGAGGTGCTCACGACGCTGCGCGTACGGCTGGCCCGTGAGCGAGTGCCCGTCGAGCCAGAGCACGTCGAAGATCACGTACGTCACCGGGCTGCTCTGCGCGAGCCGCCGAGCCACTGCCTCGGAGGCGATGTGCATGCGGTGCTGCAGGGCGGCGAAGCCCGGCCGGCCGTCGGCGTCGAAGCAGACGATCTCGCCGTCCAGCACGACGCGGTGCGAGCCCAGCGCGTCGCTGAGGCCGGCCAGCTCGGGATAGCGGGCGGTGATGTCGTTGAGATTGCGGCTCTCCAACCGCAAGCGGCCGGGCTGGCAGTAGGCGATCGCCCGCACGCCGTCCCACTTGAACTCGTACGCCCAGGCCTCGCCGGCCGCGGGCAGCGCCCCGGCGCTCGCGAGCATCGGCACGATGCCCTCGGGCATCGCCTCCCGATCTGGTTCGCCCTCTCGCATGCCCTGCCCCCCGCCCGCTGGCTCCGGAGTGGCGGCAACGTCGCGCTCCACGCGGTAGGTCGCCCGGTCGGGCGCACCGCGACGGCTATCCACCTGGGGCATGGATTTGGAGGCCTCGAGACGCTCGGCCAGCCGGTTCAACCCCCGGGCCCGGGCGGCGGCGGCCCCGGAGGCGAAGTCCGTGGGCCGGTCGGCGGGGCGGGGCAGGTCGACGCGGCGCAGCCGGGCGATCTCCCGGAAGACACGCAACTGGTCCGCGTCTTCGCGCAGGGCGGCGCCCACGCGGGTGCCTTCCCGCGTACCAGCGATCGCGCCCTCGAGCGACCCGTGGGTGCGCAGCAGGTCGGCCGCCGTCTTCTCGCCGATGCCACGGGCGCCGGGCAGCCCGTCGGAGGGGTCGCCGCGCAGCGCGATGAAGTCGGGAACCTGCTCGGGCTCGATCCCGTAGCGCCGGCGCACGCCGTCGGAATCCACGAGCTCGGGGCCGTCCCTTCCCGCACCGGCCGGAAAGAGCACCGACACCGCCTCCCCCACGCACTGGAACATGTCCCGGTCGCCCGTGAACAGCAGCGCCCGGCCCCCGGCCTCCGCCTCGACGGCCGCCAGCGAGCCGAGCAGGTCGTCGGCCTCGAGCTCGTCGTGGCCGATCACTTCCCAGCCGAAGGCCCCGAAGAACGCTGGCGCGTCGGCCCACTGGGCCTCGAGCTCGGCGGGCATCGGGGGCCGGTCGGCGTGGTAGGCGGGATAGAGCCCAACCCGATACTGGGCGGCCTCGGCACCGAAGCAGACCACCACCGCGCGTGGCGCGTAGGCCTGCACGGCCTGGAGGATCAGGTTGGCGGTACCCAGGAGCGCGTTGACGGCCCGGCCGTCGGGGCCGGCGATCGATTTGGGCAGGGCGAAGAAGGCGCGGTAGAGCAGCGAGGGGGCGTCGACGACCAGCAGCGGGGTGGCCAGGGCCTTGATCGTGCGCCACTCGGGGGAGCGTCCCGGAAGGTAAGGGCTGCCGAGGCGCTTGGCCACGACGCCCTCCAGGCCGAGGGACCTGGATTCCTCGAAGAGGCGCCGTCCGTCCCCGTCGATGAAGTAGGTGAGCCCGATCGCCTGGCCCTCGGTCACGGTCAGCTGGAGCAGGCGGCGGCGTTCCTCCAGAGGCTTGGCGGTGAGGTCCGCTCCGTCGAGCCACAGGAGGTCGAAGGCGAAGAGCTTGACCGCCACCTCCTTTCGCACCTGCTCGATGTCCTGGGGTGAGGCCAGGTTCATGCGGCGGGCGAGGAGCTCGGAGGAGGGGCGGCCGGCCTGGTCGGCGGCGATGATCTCCCCGTCGATGACGGCGGAGGCGGCGTTGACGTGCTGGGCGAGGCGGCCGAGCTCGGGGTATTGGGCGGTCTGGTCCCGCCCGGTCGCCGAAACCAGCCGGGTGGCCTCGGGACTGACGTACGCCAGGGTGCGCACGCCGTCGAGCTTGGGCTCGAAGCGCCACCTGGGGTCGTCGAAGGCCCCGTAGCCGCCCTCGGCGAGCATGGGGGAGAACTCGGGCGCCCCGCCAGGGCGAGCGGTACCCTCTGGTGTCCCTGCCGGCCGGGGTGGCGCGGGACCGAGGGCCGCAGCCGGCTCGCCGACGGAAACCCCCAAGCCCTGGACGGGCCCCTCGGGCGCCGGCCGAACGAGGCCGCCCACAGCGACGTCGACGACGACGGGAGCGTGATCCGAAGGAGCCTTGCCTTTTCGTGCATCCCGGTCCACATAGGCGTCTGCCACCGCGGCGGCGAAGGGTTGGTTGGCATAGACGAGGTCGATGCGCATGCCGAGGTTCTTGTGGAACATGCCCGCCCGGTAGTCCCAGTAGGTGAAGGGTTGGTCGTACTTCAAGGGCCTTGGGACGACGTCGGCGAGCCCCAGAGCCCGCAGGGCGGCGAGGGCCTGGCGCTCCGGCGGCGTGACATGCGTGGCGTGCGCGAACTCGGCGGGGTCCCAGACGTCAGCGTCGGTCGGAGCCACGTTGAAGTCGCCGCAGGCTGCCAACGGCCGACCGTCAGCCAGGTCACGGGCGAGGACCTCGCGCAGGGCGCCCAGCCACTCGAGCTTGTAGGCGTAGTGGGGATGGTCGGGCTCACGGCCGTGCGGCACGTAGACCGACCACAACCGCACGCCGGCGCAGGTCGCTCCGATCGCCCGGGCCTCCGGCTGGGGGAAGCCCGGCTCGCCCGTCAGCCCCTTGACGACCTCGGCGAGTCCGACGCGGGAGAGCAACGCCACTCCATTCCAGCGACCCAAGCCGTGGGCAGCGACCTCGTAACCGAGGGCTTGCACGGCGTCGTAGGGGAACTCGTCGTCGGCGCATTTCGTCTCCTGCAGGCACACCACGTCGGGGCCGACCTCCTCCAGCCACTCGACGAGGCGGGGAACGCGGGCGGACACAGAGTTGACGTTCCAGGTCGCGATCCTCACCGAGGCATCCTCCCGGGTCGGGCTTTGCCATCGGCAGTCGAGGCGCCCCGGACCTGCCGGCTAGGACGCCTTAGGGCCGCGGGGTCGGTCGGCACCGCAATGGGGGACCCGGGCTTTCGGTACCCCCACCTCCTGGCAGGTCTGCCGACTAGGCGGACTTCGTCCTCGGTTCTTCCTTACGCTTGGCCTTGGTGGCCTCCACGCTGGCCCTGAGCGCCTCCATGAGATCCACGATCTGGGCAGGCTCCCCCGGGGCCACCGCGATCTCCAGGCCCTCCGTCTTGGCCCGGGCCGCCTCCTCCAGCCGCTCCCGGTAGGTGTCGACGAACTGGGTGGGGTCGAAGTGGTCGGCAAGGAGCTCGATCAGGCTTCCCGCCATCGCCAGCTCCTGGGTGCGGATCTCCACCGACTTTGTGAGCACCTCGAACTCCGGCAGGCGGATCTCGTCGGGCCAGTACATTGTCTCTAAGACGAAGACCCCCTCCCGGATCCGCATGGTGGCGAGGTGCTCTTTGTCCCGGAGGGTGATCTTGGCCACCGCGACCCGCCCCGACGCCGCCAGGGCCTGCTCGAGCAGGCGGTAGGCCCTGAGCCCGGTGGGCTCGGGGGCCACGTAGTAGGAGCGCTGGAAGTAGATGGGGTCGATCTCGGAGAGGGGCACGAAGTTGACGATGTCGATCGCCCTGATCACGTCTGCGGGGAGGCGATCGAGCTCCTCCTCGGAAAAGACCACGAAGCGGTCCTTCTCGTACTCGTAGCCCTTCACGATCTCGTCGTAGGCCACCTCCTCGCCGCAGGCCGAGCACACCCGCTTGTAGCGGATGCGGCCGTTATCTGTCGCGTGGAGCTGGTGGAACCTCAAGCTCTTTTCTTCCACCGAGGTGTAGAGGCGCACCGGGATGCTGATCAGCCCGAAGGTGATGGCGCCGTTCCACATCGATCGCATTGGAAGGACCTCCGGCTTTTCGCGAGCCTCGATCATACTCTGGTGCTGCCGACGCCAGACTCCAGGTGGGGCGGCACCGGGCGTGTACGGTGAGCAGATGATGGGACCGTCGGTGACCCCGCCAAAGCTCCGTCGCGGAGAAGGAACCGATGCAGCAGGCCAAGGTGGTGAGGGGGAGACCCGCCTGGCGGGCATAGGAGCCGAAGAGGAGCCGAGCCGCTAGCTCGAAGAGACTCAAGAGGCGCAAGATGATGGCGGCTGGCGGAGGCGGCGGGACGGATCGCCACCCCAACCGGCCGAGCGTGCAGCGAGACGCGTGGCCGAGGCCAATGCACCCGAGGGGGCGACGGTTGGAAGGGATAGGTGGGCGTGCGGATCGGCGCCGAACACGGCACCGGGCTCTGGATGTGGCGAATGCGGGGGACATGACCGCGAAGACCGCCGAACTGAGACGACGCGGCCGGCGGTTGGAGTACCTGACGATCGGCTGGAACGCTTTGGAGGCCGTCGTTGCGGTGGCGGCGGGCATCGCCGCGAGCTCGATCGCCCTGGTCGGTTTCGGCCTCGACTCGGTGATCGAGGCCTTCGCCGCCTCCGTGGTCATCTGGGAGCTGCGCGGTGTCAGTCAGCAGCGGGAGAAAAGGGCGTTGCGGCTGATCGCCCTGAGCTTCTTCGCGCTGGCCGCCTACGTGGCGGTGCAGGCGGTCCGCGACCTGGTGGTGGGTGCTCAAGCGAGGCAGTCCGAGGTCGGGATCGTGCTCGCCGCGGTCTCGCTGGTCGCCATGGTGGCCCTCGCCGCCGCCAAGCGTCGCACCGGCCGGCGTCTGGGGAGCCCGACTCTGGTCGCCGACTCGGCCGAGACCCTCCTGTGTGCCTACCTCTCGGTGATCCTGCTCGTTGGCCTGGTGCTCAACGCCACCGTGGGCTGGTGGTGGGCCGACCCGCTCGCAGCCATCGGCATTGCCTTCCTCGCCCTGCGGGAAGGCCGGGAGGCCTGGGAAGAGACCACGAAGCAAAGCGGCCAGGCTGAGCAGG
>DASPZW010000515.1:0-2110 GCA_035636055.1 Actinomycetota bacterium | reverse complement strand
GCGGATCGCCAGCCGCTCCAGCGGGGCGCCCCGGTCGAAGGCCACGGCGAGGTACCGGCTCTTGGACTCCTGCCACGCCTTGATAAGCATGGAGGTGAACCCGTACACCGCATTGGTCGCCTGCCCGCTGGTCGTCCGCAGGTCAGCCTCGGCCAGGGCGAAAAAGGCGCGGTAGGCCAGCGAGTGCCCATCGAGGAGCAGCACGGTGGGGGCGGGAGCTTTCGAGGACGGTGGCACCTGACGAAATATAGTAGGGCAGTCGGGCTGGGCGGCCGAGGCTCCGGCCGCCGCATGAGGGCCCGAATAGGAGGTTGGTCATCATCCGGGTCCAGGTCCCCCAGGGAGCGCAGGAGTACCTCGAAGCCATCTTCGAGATGGAGGAGGAGGGGGGCCGCATCGCCCAGGCCCGGATCGCCAAGCGCCTCGGCGTCTCCGCCCCCGCGGTGTCCGAGCAGGTACGGCGCCTTGCCAGGGCCGGGCTTGTCTCCGTGGCGGACCGCGACATCACGCTGACCGAGCACGGTAAGGAGGTCGCGACCCCGCTGGTCCGGCGCCACCGGCTCGCGGAGCGGCTGCTCGTCGACATCCTCGAGATCCCGTGGCACCGTGCCCACGAGGAGGCGCACGCCTGGGAGCACGTCATCTCGCCCGAGGTGGAGGAACGGATCCTCACCAAGACCGGCGCCACCACCTGCCCGCACGGCAACCCGATCCCCGGCCTGGAGCCCCCGTACGACCGGAGCCTGCTCGTACCGCTCAGCGACCTCAAGGTGGGCCAACGGGGAAAGCTGAGCCTGCTGACCGAGGACGTGGAACTGGTCACCGACGTCCTGGCCTACTTCGAGGAGAAGAGGCTGATGCCGGGGGCGATGGTCGAGGTGACCGGCATCGGGCCGGACGGGACCCTGACGCTGCAGGTGGACGGCGCGGGGGCCTCGCTCGGCTCCAATCTTGCGGACAACCTCTGGATCCTGCCGGAGTCGTCCCTTCCGTGAACGACGAGATCTTCCTGCTCGTCGACCAGGCGGCGCGCGAGGCCCGCCGGGCGGCGGGCCACATGGCCCGGGCGACCGACGACCAGATCGCCGCGGCCCTCGGCCACATCGCCTCCCGCCTGACCGCGGAGGCCGCCGCGATCCTGGCCGCCAACAAGGAGGACCTGGAGGGCGCCCAGCGCACGCTCTCCGCAGGCGGCCTGGACCGGCTCCGGCTCGACGAGATCCGCCTCGCCGGCATCGCCCGCCAGGTGCGGGCGCTCGCCGCGTTGGCACCGCTGGAGCGAGTGGTGGCACGGCGGACGCTCGACAACGGCCTGCAGCTTGAGGAGCGCCGGGTCCCGGTCGGGGTCATCGGCGCCAACTACGAGGCCCGGCCCAACGTCACCATCGACTTCGCCACCCAGCTCATCAAGTCCCGCAACGCCGGGGTGCTGCGGACCGGGGGGGCCAGCCTCCGCAGCGCCGCCGCGCTGGTCGATCTGGTGATCGCCCCCGGCCTGGCCGAGGCGGGCCTCAAACCCGCCGCGATCCAGCTCGTGCGCACCGCCGACCGGGAGGCGGCCGAGGCGCTGGTGTCGTTCCCCGCCACGATCCCCCTGGTGATCCTTCGCGGATCCGGCGCCACCACCGCGGCGCTGGCCCGGCTGGCGACGGAGCGGGGGGTCCGGACGCTGGCCCACGCCGAGGGGGGCGGGGTGCTCTACGTCGAGGAAAGCGCCGACCCGTCGATGGCGCTGGGCCTCATCGAGGCCAGCCTCGACCGTCTCGGGGTCTGCAACCGCCTGAACCTCCTGCTGCTCGACGACATGATCTGGGACTCGTTCCTCCCGAAGGTGCTCACCCTGTTGTCCTCGCTGGGCATCGACGCCTCGCTGCCGCCGCACTCGCACCCACTCGGCTATGAGTGGGCCAACGACCCCGAGCGCGACGCCACCGTCACCGTGGCCCGCGGCGGGGCACCGGAGGCGGCGGCCACGCTCGCCAGCGAGGAGTCGTCCGGCCTGGCGGCGGGGATCGTGACCGAAGACGCCGATGCTGCAGCGCTGTTCCTCGACGCCTACAGGGGCACGGGAGCCTTCTGGAACGCCTCGACCCGCTGGCTGGACGGCTTC
>DASPZW010000514.1:0-5462 GCA_035636055.1 Actinomycetota bacterium | reverse complement strand
CCGACGACGCCGACAGCTCGATCTCGGTGGTTGCCAAGGGGGGCGTGGCCGCCGGGGTTCCGTCCCGGGCCGAGACGGACCACCGCCTGCGGGGCACCAAGCAGCTCGTGGCCCTCGAACGGCAGCCGCTGGCCGCCATCGGCAGGAGCGACGGGCGCAGCGTGCTGATCGTCCCCGAGATCGCCGGCGGCGCCACCGTGGGCCTCACCCTGCTCCATGTGCGCTTCGAGGAACGGTTGGGGGCCGCCCAGGCCCGCAACGTCCTGGACGGCTACCGGGGCAGGCTGGCGGCGCTGCGCAGCATCGTGACGGAGACGGAGGCGGTCTTCGACGAGAGCCGCCTCGCCTCGATCCCGACGGCGAACCTGCTGACCGACACCCTGGTCGTCCTGGCGGAGCACTGGCGGAGCTAGCTTCGTCCTCTCATGGCCCGCTC
Source organism: Actinomycetota bacterium (assembly GCA_035636055.1). Taxonomy (GTDB): domain Bacteria; phylum Actinomycetota; class CADDZG01; order JAHWKV01; family JAOPZY01; genus JAOPZY01. The sequence goes on along the minus strand of DASPZW010000514.1, from coordinate 5,026 downwards.
CTTGCGGAGCGTCCCACGGGCCCCGCATAGGAGCCCCGCGTAGGAGCCCCGCATAGGGTCCAGGGGGATTCGCAGCTCATCCCCCTCCGCAACGCTGCGGGGGGCTGCTACTCCCCCCTGGACCCCCCTCACCTCCATTAGGCTCACGTGGGTGACCGGACTGGCGGCGTGGGCGTGCGAGCTTGCAGGCGGGGTGGTCATCCTCATGACCTCGGGCAGCGTCGCCCGGACCCTCCTGCTGCCCGGCAGCCGGGTGGGGTTCCTCCTGCGCAAGATCGACCAGGGGACCGACCGCATCTTCCGGTTGGTCGGGCGCCTGACCCCGACGCATGAGCGCCGGAGCCGCTACCGCTCTGTCCACGCCCCGCTGATCCTGGCGGCGCAGCTGTGGAGCTGGCTCGTGCTGTACCTCCTGGGCTACGCCCTGCTCCTCTGGCCCCAGACCCGTCACCTCGGCCCGGCCCTCAAGGAGTCGGGGTCCTCCCTCTTCACGCTCGGCTTCGCCGCCACCGGGCGGGGGACGGCGGTGATCCTCGACCTCCTGGCGGCCGCAACGGGCCTGATCGTCGTCGCCCTGCAGATCGCCTACCTGCCGACGCTCTACGCTGCCTTCAACCGCCGCGAGGCCGACGTCTCCCTCCTGCTGGTGCGGGCCGGCCAGCCGGCCTGGGGGCCGGAGCTCCTCGCCCGGTCCCACCTGATGGGGGCACTCGACGAGCTCCCGGCGCTCTATGCGGTCTGGGAGCGCTGGGCGGCGGAGCTGGCCGAGAGCCATTCCAGCTACCCGGTGCTGCTGCGCTTCCGGGCTGCGAACCCGATGTCGTCGTGGCTCACGGCCTTCCTGGCGGTGCTCGACGCCGCAGCCCTCCACGCCTCCCTCTCCACCGACCGCCCCCCGCTGCAGGCCCGGCTGTTCCTCCGGATGGGGTTCGGGTGCCTGCAGCAGCTCGCCACGACGCTCGGGATCCCCTACGACCCCGACCCCCGCCCCGATGCCGGCATCCGCCTCACCGAGGAGGAGTTCCACGTGGGCATCGCCCGGCTCCAGGCCTACAACTTCCCGATCGACCGGCCGATCGAGGACGTCTGGATCCATTTCCAGGGCTGGCGGGTGAACTACGAATCCATCGTCTACTACCTCGCCTTCGAGATCGACGCCCCACCGGCGCTGTGGTCGGGCCCGCGCCGCCACTCCACGCAACAGATAGCGCCGAAGAAACTCCTCGACCGCACGCCCGAGGACCCCGAAGGCGCCGTGCCCGGAAGGCCCACCGATGTCCCCCACGCAAAGGCCTGAGAGCGCAAAACTAGCCCCGTTTTGTCAGTACCGGTGTGTTAACTGGTGCTATGTGGCAAAGATGCGTACCGCTGGCACTGGGCCAAGAAGGCCTGATCACCCTTGGCCAGGCTCTGAGCGCGGGCTGCTCGGTCGACACATTCAAGCGCCACGTGGCGAAGGGGGAAGTGGAGCGGGTGCTGCCCAGCGTGTACCGGCTGGCTGGAGCCACGGAGACGCCCCGCCAGAAGCTCAGGGCGGTCTGCCTGTGGGGTGGGGAGGGGACTGCCGCCTCCCACTCCTCCGCCGCCGCGCTCGTGGGCTTGAAGGGGTTCACCCTCGCCGACCTTCACGCGGTCACCACGAAGAACCCTGACAAGCTGGCCGGCCGGGCGACGCTGCACACGATCCCTGCTGCCCGGCCCGGGACGCAAGCCATTGCTGGCGTTCCGGTGACACCCCCGTGGATCACCCTCATCGACCTGGGTTCGCAGGCCCCGGCCGACGAGGTCAGGCGGGCGCTCGACGGGGCGCTCCGTCTGCGACTGGTCAGCCTGCCACAGCTGCGCTGGGCGCTCGCCACCTTCGGGCGGGAGCGCCACAGAGGGACGACCGTGCTGCGCAACCTGCTCGCCGAGCTCGGTGCCGGGTATGCACCACCGGAAAGCGAAATGGAAGCGTACTTCTACCGGGTTATCGAAGCGTCTGACCTGCCCCCCGGGGTCCGCCAGTTCTGGGTGTGGGACGGTAAGCGATGGCGCAGGTTGGACTGGGCCCTGCCGGAGATCAGCCTCGGCGTGGAACTCGACGGCTGGGAAACGCATGGCACCCGCGAAGCCTTCGAAGACGACCGGGAACGGGATCGACGCCTGAAGATCCGAGGATGGAACGTGCTGCGATTCACCTGGCAGGACGTGACGCGCCGCTCTCAACAGATGATCGGCGACATCCATGCCATGATTCCTCCAAAAAGTGCGGATAGCGCACCTTTTGGAGCAATCTTGGGGTAAGGGGCTGCCCGTAGAATGACCCGGTGCTGGCCGTCCTCACCCCTGAGCAGATGGCTGCGGCCGACCGGGCGACGATCGCTGCCGGGACCCCCTCGCTCACGCTCATGGAGCGTGCGGGCATGGCCGTGGCCAGGGCCGCCGCCCGTGCCGGTGGTGGCGCCTACGGCCGGCGGGTCCTCGTCCTCTGTGGCAAGGGCAACAACGGGGGCGACGGCCTGGTGGCCGCCCGGCACCTCGCCGGCTGGGGGGCCCTGCCGGTGGTCATCTTCCTCGACGACCCCGCCGCCCTAACGGGGGATCCCCGCACGAACCTGGAGCGGCTCCGGGCCTGCCGGTGCCTCCGGTTCGAGGCGGGCCTCTTCGCCCGTGAGCTCGGCCGGTCGGACGTGGTCGTGGACGCCATCTACGGGACCGGGTTCCGGGGTGCCCTCGCCGGGCCCCCGGCGCAGGCCGCCGCCGCGGTCAACCGGTCGGGCCTGCCGGTCGTGGCCGTTGACATCCCCTCGGGCGTCGACGGGGTCTCCGGCCGCGTGGAGGGCCCCGCCATCCGGGCCACGACCACGGTCACCATGGCGGCCCTCAAGCTGGGCCTCGTCTTCCACCCCGGCAGCGAGTACGCGGGCGAGATCGAGATTGCGGACATCGGCATTGCCACCCCGCAGTTCCCGAAGGTGATCGGGGTCCCCGAGGCCCCCGACGTCGCACGGGTCCTCGGGCACCGCCCCCTCGACGCCCACAAGCGCAGCGTCGGCACCGCCATGGTCGTCGCGGGCTCGTCCGGCATGTCCGGCGCCGCGGCGCTGGCGGCCATGGGGGCGTTGCGCTCCGGGGCGGGTCTTGTGACGATGGCGACCCCGGCCTCTGTGCTGTCCGAGGTCCACCCCCGGGTACTCGAGGCCACGAGCCTGCCGCTGCCGGAGACCCCCGTCGGCACCATCGCTTCAGGGGCCTTCGAGCTGCTGACCGTGAAGGCGGCCACCGTGGACGCGGTGGCGATCGGCCCCGGCCTCTCGACGAACCCGGAGACCGTCGACGTGGTGCGCAGGACGGTCGCCACGCTTCCGAACCCCCTCGTGGCCGACGCCGACGCCCTGAACGCCATCGCCGGCGATCCCGGCTCGCTCGAGGGCCGGGCGGCCCCCACCGCCATCACCCCCCATCCGGGCGAACTGGGGCGGCTGCTCGGCATCTCGACGGCCGCCGTGCAGGCCGACCGGCTCGCCGCCGCCCGGCGGGCCGCCGAGCGCTTCCAGTCGGCGGTCGTCCTGAAGGGGTACCGCAGCATCGTTGCCGACCCGTCCGGGGCGACCGTCGTCATCACGACCGGCGGCCCCGCCCTGGCCACCGGCGGGACCGGCGATGTCCTGACCGGGGTCACCGTGGCCCTCCTCGCCGGGGGTGCGGAGCCGTTCACGGCAGCCTGGGCGGCCTCGTGGCTCCACGGGAGGGCCGGCGATGTGCTCCAGCAGGAGATCGGCGCCCGAGGGGTCCTGGCCGGGGACCTCCCATCGGCAGTCGCGGGTGTGATCCACGACCTGGAGCGCGACGAATGACCGAGGCAACCGGCCCGGACGGGTGCCCGCTGAACTTTGAGGACCTCCCCCTGTGGGCCGAAGTGGACCTCGGCAGGATCCGGCGCAACGCCGGGCGCCTGAAGGGCCTCCTCCGCCCGGGCACGCGGCTGCTCGCCGTGGTCAAGGCCGACGCCTACGGGCACGGTGCCCCGATGGCTGCCGCCGCAGCCCTCGCCGGGGGGGCGGACTGGCTTGGCGTCGCCCGGGTCCACGAGGGGGCGGCCCTTAGGGCTGCCGGCATCGAGTCCCCGATCCTGCTCCTGGCGGAGCCGTACGCCGACGCGGTGGCCCATGCGGTGGCCCTCGGCCTGGTCCCGACGCTCTACACCCTGGCGACGGCCCGCCGCTTCGCCGAAGCTGCCCGCCTGGCCGGTCGGGAGGTGCCGGTCCACGTGAAGGTGGACACGGGGATGCACCGCTACGGCCTTGCCCCGGCCGAGGTCGGACCCTTCCTCGAGGCCGTCGGCTCCGAGGCCGGGCTACGGCTGGAGGGGATCTGGTCGCACTTCGCCGTCGCCGAGGACGTCCTCAACCCCTACACGCGCCAGCAGTTCGAGGTGTTCGGCCGAGTGCTGGACGACCTGGGGCCGGCAGGCGGGGGCCTGATCCGCCACCTCGCCAACTCGGCCGGGCTGCTCTCCTTCCCCGAGGCGCACTTCGACATGGTCCGCACCGGGATCGCCGTCTATGGGATCCACCCCGCTCCCGGTCTCGCTGACCGCGTCCGCCTCGAGCCGGCGATGTCGTTCAAGAGCCGGGTCGGGCTGACCAAGCGGCTGGGCGCCGGCGAGTCGGTCTCCTACGGGCAGCGCTACACCATGCCTGCGGACGGGTTGGTCGCCACGGTGCCCTGCGGCTACGCAGACGGCCTGCGGCGGGCGCTCACCAACACCGGCGACGTGCTGATCCGCGGCCGCCGGTACCGCATCGCCGGGACGGTGACCATGGACCACCTGATGGTGGACCTCGGTGACGACGAGGTCGCGGCGGGGGACGAGGTCGTCCTGCTCGGCAGCCAGGGGGCCGAGGAGATCACGGCCCAGGAGGTGGCCGACGCCCTCGGGACCATCCCCTACGAGGTCGTCTGCGGCATCGGCGCCCGGGTCCCGAGGGTCTATACGGACGCCTGACGTTTTTTCTTGCAGTTGTCGTCCGCTCCTTCGGAG
>DASPZW010000513.1:0-5957 GCA_035636055.1 Actinomycetota bacterium | reverse complement strand
GCCCGGAGGGCAGGATCGAGGGGCATCACAAGTATCGTAGCGCCGCCGAACACGACGAGCTGCCCGAGGTCATTGGCGGCGCCGGAACAGGCCCTGGGCACCCCAGCAGGTCAGCAGCACGAGGAGGGCTCCCACCGCCGTAACCGCAGCAGCTCGTCGCCTCCTGGCCGGCTGTCCGGCTCGTAACCCATGGCGCACATGGTAATTGGGTCCCTGGCAGGGTGCGACCCGTGCCCCAGGCATACTTGTGGCATATGGAGCACCTCAGCCGCGTCGCACTCGAAGCCGGGCTCGACCACATCCGGTGCTCCCCACGGGACCAGGGCACCCTCGACCTCATCGTCCGCCGCCCCACCGAGAACGACCGGGAAGTGCTGGAGGAGGCGCTGCTCGACTGCGAGGAGGGGCTCGTCGGCGACAACTGGCGGGTGCGGGGAAGCCGCCACACCCCGGACGGATCCGCTCTCCTGGAACAACAGCTCACCGTGATGAACGCTCGTGTTGCGTCCCTGGTGGCAGTGGACCCGGAGCGGCGGGCGCTGTGCGGTGACCAGTTCCACGTCGACCTCGACCTCAGCAAGGAGAACCTTCCGCCCGGCACGCACCTTGCCCTCGGCTCGCGTGGTCAGCGCCCGGCCCCACCTCGGCTGCTGGAAGTTCGACACACGCCTCGGGCGGGATGCCTTCACCTTCGTCAACTCGCCCATGGCCCGTGAGCTGCGCCTGCGGGGCCTCAACGCCACGGTCGTCGTGGGCGGCACCGTCCGCCGGGGCGTGGTGGTCCGGAGGGTCTGAGCGGGCGAAAGCCGTCTACGAAGGGCCGGGAGCGTGGACGTTGGACGATGCTCACGCTTCGTGGTCAGTCGGGCGGCAGAATCGAGCCCGCCGCAACCGTTTTGCCCGGTTTCTGGCGGGGAGCCATAGGGGAGCCATAGATGTTCGGTTGTTTGACCGCGCTATTCGCGGTGAAACAACCAGAGATCGCGAGGGTCGCCTTCGGGCGGGGAGACCGCAACCACTCACGGTGGCGGCACGGTCCGCCGAGGCCACGTGATCGGGAAGATCAGCCTTTTTCGAACAAAAGCCAATGGGACCAGGGCCCGGCGCCTTGACGGATCGCCGAATGTCCAGCACAATCTTTGGGAACTGCCCACCGGAAGTCGATGCAGGAGTGAGATGGCGCGTTCGCAGGATGCTAGGAGGGCACTGAGGGACATTCACGCCCTCATTCTTGTACTCACGTAGCGCGCGCCCAGATATCCCGGCGTGCGCTACAGACCTCTCGGGAGCCGAGAGGTTTTTTGTTGCCAGCGATCTTTTTCGTTGATCAGTTTGATTGAGTGATCAGTTCGATCCCAGTGGAGGCAAAATCGTGAGCAAGGAGATCTCCGGAGCCCAGGCCCTCATGCGGGCGCTCGAGGCCCAGGGTGTGCAGCACATGTTCGGCATCCCCGGCGGGGCCATCCTGCCGGCCTACGACCCGCTGCTCGACTCCTCGATCCACCACATCCTCGCCCGCCACGAGCAGGGGGCCGCCCACGCCGCCGACGGCTACGCCCAGGCGTCCGGCAAGGTCGGCGTCTGCATGGCGACCTCGGGGCCCGGAGCCACGAACCTGGTGACCGGCCTGGCCTCCTCCTACATGGACTCGGTGCCGGTCGTTGCGGTCACGGGCCAGGTGCCCAGGTGGGCCATCGGCAGCGATGCCTTCCAGGAGACCGACGCCACCGGCATCACGGTGCCGGTGACCAAGCACAACTGGCTCATCATGGATCCCGGCGACATCGCCCAGACGATCGCCGACGCCTTCCACGTGGCCTCGACCGGCCGCCCGGGCCCTGTCCTGGTGGACATCCCCAAGGACGTGCTCCAGGCGAAGTTCCCGTACACCGACGCCAGCGCGCCCGACCTGCCCGGCTACCAGCCGAAGCTCAAGCCCAACGTCCGCCAGGTGAAGGAGGCGGCCCGCCTGATCCTCGAGGCCGAGCGCCCCATCATCTACGCCGGCGGCGGCATCATCGCCTCGGGCGCCGGGGCCGCCCTGCAGAAGCTGGCCGAGCTCACCGGCATCCACGTCGTCACGACGGTGATGGCCCGGGGGGTGCTGCCCGACGACCACCCCCGGTGCCTGGGCATGCCGGGCATGCACGGCAACTACACGGCCGTCATGTCCATGCAGCGCAGCGACCTGCTGATCGCCCTCGGCACCCGCTTCGACGACCGGGTGACGGGCAAGCTGTCGGCCTTCGCGCCCGGCGCCAAGGTCATCCACGCCGACATCGACCCCGCCGAGATCGGTAAAAACCGGCATGCCGACGTGCCGATCGTCGGGGACGCCAGGCTGGTCATCGAGGAGCTGATCGGCGCGCTGCAGGCCGAGATCGGCCGGGGCGCCACCGGCGACTACGCAGCCTGGACCCGCCAGCTCGATGAGTGGCGGAGCCGCTACCCCTACCGGTTTACCCAGCCCGATGACGGCATGCTGAAGCCCCAGTTCGTGATCTCCCGCATCTCGGAGTTGACCGGCGGCAACGGCATCTACGTGGCGGGCGTCGGCCAGCACCAGATGTGGGCCTCCCAGTTCATCCGCTTCCGGCGCCCCCGCACCTGGATCAACTCCGGCGGGCTCGGGGCCATGGGCTTCGGCGTGCCCGCGGCCATGGGGGCCAAGGTGGCCATGCCCGACGACGAGGTGTGGTGCATCGACGGCGACGGCTGTTTCCAGATGACCTGCCAGGAGCTGGCGACGATGGCCGTGGAGAAGATCCCCGTCAAGATCGGCATCATGAACAACGCCTACCTCGGCATGGTGCGGCAGTGGCAGGAGCTGTTCTACGGGGAGCGGTACTCCCAGGTGAAGTTCGGCTGGGACATCCCCGACTACGTGAAGCTGGCGGAGGCCTACGGCTGCGTCGGCCTGCGCTGCGAGAGCCCGGACGAGGTCGACGCCATCATCGAGAAGGCCCGCGGCGTCGACGACCGGCCCGCGGTCATCGACTTCCGTTGCGACCCCATGGAGAACTGCTACCCGATGGTGGCGGCCGGCACCTCCAACGACGACATCATCCTCGGTCCGGCCTTCGAAACCGATCACGAGACCCACGGCGACACGCTCTACGACCAGGACCCACCAGAGGAGGACTCGTGAAGCACACCGTTTCGATCCTCGTCGAGAACAAGCCCGGCGTGCTCATGCGGGTGGCCAGCCTGTTCTCGCGCCGCGGCTTCAACATCCACTCGCTGGCGGTCGGGACGACCGAGACGGCGGACGTCTCCCGCATGACCATCGTGGTCGACCTTCCCGACAAGCCGCTGGAGCATGTGACCAAGCAGCTCCACAAACTCATCAACGTGCTGAAGGTCATCGAGCTGGAGCCGACGGGCTCGGTCGTGCGGGAGCTGATGCTGATCAAGATCCATGCGGAGGCGCAGAACCGCAGCCAGGTCTTCGAGCTGGCCGAGGTGTTCCGGGCCAGCATCGTCGACGTGACCACCGACTCGGTGACGGCGGAGGTCTCGGGGCCGCCGGACAAGCTGGCGGCCTTCGAGGACCTCGTCCGCAGCTACGGGATCATCGAGCTGGTAAAGACCGGCCGCATCGCCCTCGCCCGGGGTGCACGGGGGATCAAGGACCGCCAGCTCCGGGCTGCCGTCTGACACTGACACAAGCGAGACCAGCGAAGAACCGCCGAAGCGCCTAAAGGGAGATCCGAATGGCAACCATGTACTACGAGAGGGACGCCGATCCCACGGTGCTGCAGAGCCGTCCCGTGGCGATCCTCGGCTACGGCTCACAGGGCCACGCTCACGCGCTCAACCTGAAGGACTCCGGCTTCGACGTCCGGGTGGGGCTGCGCGACGGCTCGCCGTCGTGGGAGAAGGCCGAGGCCGCGGGCTTGAGGGTCCTGGAGACATCGAAGGCCGCCGCCGAGGCGGAGGTTGTCATGGTGCTGCTGCCCGACCAGCACGCCAAGGCCGCCTACGACGAGGCCATCGGCCCCAATCTGGAGGCGGGCAACGCCCTGGCATTCGCCCACGGGTTCAACATCCACTTCGGCAGGGTGGCGCCGTCGCCGGACATCGACGTCTTCATGGTCGCCCCCAAGGGACCCGGCCACCTGGTGCGCCGGACCTACACCGAGGGCATCGGGACACCGGCGCTGATCGCCGTGCACCAGGACGCCACCGGCAACACCAAGGCCACCGGCATCGCCTACGCCTACGGCATCGGCGCCACCCGGGCCGGCCTCATCGAGACCACCTTCGCCGAGGAGACCGAAACCGACCTGTTCGGCGAGCAGGCGGTGCTGTGCGGCGGCCTCACCCGGCTGATCATCAACGGCTTCGAGACCCTGGTCGCGGCCGGCTACCAGCCCGAGGTGGCGTACTTCGAGTGCTGCCACGAGGTGAAGCTGATCGTCGACCTGATCTACGAGGGCGGTCTGGCGAACATGCGGCACTCGATCTCCGACACCGCCGAGTACGGCGACCTGACCCGCGGCGAGCGCGTCGTCGGCGCCCCCTCGAGGGAGGCCATGGGCCAGCTGCTGGCGGACATCCGCAGCGGCGCGTTCGCCAAGGAGTTCGTCGACGAGATGGACTCGGGCTCCAAGAATTTCAACGCCCTGCGGGAAGCAGGCAAGACCCACCAGATCGAACAGGTGGGGGCCGAGTTGCGAGCCATGATGCCTTGGTTGAAGCGGCGATGAGCAACGCCGCGCGGATTTACACTCCTCTAGCGGGCCTTTTGGGCCTGGACTGGATTCTGCTCGTCCTTTGACGGCCCCGGGTGCTCCCGCAAGGAAGCGACTCGGGGCCCACACCGAGGGTGCCGAGTCGCACGAGCAATGACCTAGAGGAGAACTGACCGCCATGCCTGACCATGTACGCATCTTCGACACCACCCTGAGGGACGGGGAGCAGTCCCCCGGCATCAACCTCTCCGCCAAGGAGAAGGTGGAGATCGCCACCCAACTGGCCCACCTGGGGGTCGACATCATCGAGGCGGGTTTCCCGATCAACTCCCCCACCGAGTTCGACGCCGTCGAGGCCGTCGCCCAGAACGTGAAGGGACCGACGATCGCGGCCCTCGCCCGCATGGTCCCCGGCGACATCGACACGGCCTGGGGTTCCATCAAGGACGCCCAGAAGACCCGCATCCACACCTTCATCGCCACGTCCCCGATCCACCTGGAGAAGAAGCTGCGCATGACCACCGACGAGGTCATGGCGGCGACGATCGCCGGCGTCACCCGAGCCGCCTCCTACACGGCCGACGTCGAGTTCTCCGCCGAGGACGCGACCCGCAGCGACCCCGACTACCTCGTCGCCATCTACTCGGCCGCCATCAAGGCCGGCGCCACCACCTGCAACGTCCCGGACACCGTTGGCTACGCCCTCCCCTACGAGTACGCGGAGCTGTTCCGCTACCTGATCGCCGAGGTCGAGGGGGCCGGTGACGTCGTCTGGTCGACCCACACCCACGACGACCTCGGGGTCGCCGTCGCCAATGCCCTGGCCGGCGTCCGGGCGGGGGCCCGGCAGGTCGAGGGTGCCATCAACGGCATCGGCGAGCGGGCGGGCAACTGCTCGATCGAGGAGGTCGTCATGGCCATCCACACCCGGGGGTCGTCGCTCGGCGTCTCGACCGGGGTGGACACGAAGCAGATCGTGCGCACGTCCCGGCTGATCTCCATGCTGACGGGCTACCCGGTGCAGCCGAACAAGGCCATCGTCGGCGCCAACGCCTTCGCCCACGAGGCCGGCATCCACGCCCACGGCGTGCTGATGGAACGCACGACGTACGAGATCATGGACGCCACGTCCGTCGGCTGGGAGTCCAACCGCATCGTCCTGGGCAAGCACTCAGGCCGCCACGCCTTCGCCAAGACGCTGGCGGACCTCGGCTACGAGCTGACCGGCGAGAACCTCGACCGGGCCTGGGCGCGCTTCCGTGA
>DASPZW010000512.1:0-18307 GCA_035636055.1 Actinomycetota bacterium | reverse complement strand
TGGGTCATGGTGCCCGCCCGGCCCTTCTTCATGGGCAGCGAGGCCTGGGTGCGGTTGAGTGCCTGGATCTGGCTCTTCTCGTCCACACACAGCACCACCGCCTTCTTCGGCGGGTTCAGGTAGAGGCCGACCACGTCAATCAGCTTCTCTTCGAACCGCTTGTCGTTGGACAGCTTGAAGGTCTCCACCTGGTGGGGCTTGAGGCCCCGGGCCGACCAGATGCGCTGCACGGTGGCGTGGCCCACGCCCGCATGCCGGGCCATCGAACGGCAGGACCAGTGCGTCTCGCCTGCGGGCTTGGTGTGCAAGGTGTCGGCAACGATGGCCTCCACCCGCTCGGGGGTGATCGTCGGCTTGCGTCCCCGACCGGGTCGCACCTTGCCCAGCTTCTTGGTGCCCTCCTCCCCAAAGCGCGCCCGCCATGAGATCACGCTGGATCGGGACACCCCCACCTGCTCGGCGATCTCGCTGTTGCCGAGGCCCGCGCTTGCCAGCAACAGAACCCGGGCACGCAGCACGAGCCGGAGGGACTTGGTCTGGGACTTCGACAGCGACGCCAGGAACTCCCTTTGTTCGTCCGACAGGACCAGGGCCCCGGGAGGTCTCGATGGCATGAGCGGATCCTACCTCATGCGCGCGCTTATTAGCGGGACACTACACTGGCCGAGGTCGAAACACAGCTGGCCCGACTCGAGCATGGCGACCTTCTCGCCACCCGCGAGGACATCGAAGCGGTGCGTCGATGTCTGGTCGAACGTGGCGTCGGTGCCGTCACCGCTTGGGAGTGGATGGCCCGGAACATCGCCGACCCAGACGAACGGCGCCGCCGCATTGCGGCGGCGCCGGACGTCGCCAACGGCGTCATCGTCACCGATGCCGCCCGCCTGGCCGACGCTCGTGCCGCGCTCGACCACGCCACCCTCGACCTGCGCATCGCCGTGCTCGTCACCCCGTCAAGCGACACAGGACCACGCAGCGAGCCGGCCGCCGGGTTCGTCGTTGAACCGCACCGGGCGCTATGGGACCGTGAGTGGGCCGAACGCACCCGCGAGGAGATGCGCGCCCGCCGTGACCGCCTGTTCGACACTGCAGAGACAGCCCGCACCAGCGCTGGCCACTGCCGGCGGGCGACGGTCAAACTGGACGAGTTCACGCGCCGCTGGCCCGCTTCCGTCGCCGACCGCCTGCCCGGCAACCTCACCGTCGCCGAGGAGAAGCTGGCGTCGGCCGCCGCCGCCTTCGACGCCGCTACTGCCGCGTGCATCGAGGCCGAGCGCGACGTCACCGGTGCCCCGAACAAGCTCAACGACGCCATCATTGCCGCGGCCGCCACCCGACCCGCCGTCGAAGCCGACGGGGCCCGGGCCACAGTCGCCCTCGAGGCCGGCCGGGCTGCCCGCGAGGCGGCCGACGAGGCGGCCGCCGCCGCGCAGGCCCGCATCGCGACCGCCCGTGCCCAAGGCGAAGCGCACCGCGAACGCCAGCTCGAAGTCGGGGTCGAACCAGCCGGCGAGGCGCCGGACACGCCGGTGCACGAATTGCGCGCCGCCTGGGAACAGCTGCGTGCCGACTTGGAAGCAGTCGAAGCGGGCTCCGACCACGCTGTCCGCCTGGATGAGGCCAACCAGCGGGCCGCCGAGGCGGCCGTGCGTGTCCAGGCGCTGGATGCTTCTGCGGTCGCCCGCCGCCGAAGGCCTTCTCGCCACCTTCGAGGCGAGCACGCCCGGCATGCGGGCCGAGGAGACTCCCGGCCTCGGAGACCCGTAGGCGGACGACCACAACGCCCAGCCTCCCGCAAGCACGTCAGCCACAGGGGCGCGGGAGCCGGAATAAACAATCGCTGAGTGGCGCCGCCGCTGCCGAGAGCTGGCCTTGGCAGGCGGCGACCGAAGCATCGACCGCGTCGGACATCGCCTGGATGCTCGATCGGCTCCCCGTCCTGGCCGAGAGCCTGAACGACTTGCCGGCAAGGAGTTGCGCGGCCTGTCCGAGCAGCTCCCTCGACATCGCTTACCACCCGGCAGAAAGCGCTCTCGACGCGTCTTTGACGCTGTATGAGTATGGAGGAATTCAGTCGTCCAGACGGAATACGTCAGGAGCCGTACGTGCCCCCGGTGGGATTCGAACCCACACTGAAGAGATTTTAAGTCTCCGCCCTCTGACCGTTGGGGTACGGGGGCCCTCAGAATCAGTTCGATTCTAGGATGCCGCGGCCCCCCATCTTGTGGGGAACCTAGTGCCGCACGGCGGTCTGTAACGCCTTCCACATGGCGGTCGCTCCGGCGTTGCGTTCCACCGTCTCGAAGCTGTACACGCCTGCCCCGATCCCGACGACGTTGGCGGCGGCCACGTAGCCCTGCACCTCCGCCACGGTGTCGCAGTCCCCGACCCCGCCCACGATGAGCATCGGCTTGCTCGTCCCCATCAGGGAGGTGGTCGTCGCGGCCACGTTGCGGGTGTAGGCCCCCGCGTCGTACTGCTGGCCGCAGTTCCCCGACTTCGTGACCGACCAGTAGCCCATCGGCATGATGACGTCGTAGTCCCTGGCGATCTCCTGCCAGGGGAAGCCCACCCAGCCCGGCGGGAAGCGCTGGTTGTTGACGGCGTCCGGGACGATGGCCCCCAGGGCGGCGCCGGAGCCGACCGCGGCCCGGAGGGCCCTCGAGTACGCAACGATGCCGGCGTCGAAGGCTGTGACGTTGTGGTTGACCGCGTTCTTGTCCTCGATGTCGGGTGCCAGCCCGTCGAAGTGCTGGCCCTTGGGGGTCGTGTACTTGATCACGGCCATGGACCTGCGGACGTCGAGGTTGATGTCGGCGAACCCGGGGAGGTACCAGCCGACCACCCGGATCCCGTGGGCGTGGGCGTCCTCGATGAACTGGGCGGTCTGGTCGCCACCGGTGATGTCGTCGGGCAGGTTCCAGCGGCTGGTCTGGAGGTAGAGGGTCTGGACGCCCCGGTTGGCCATCGCCTGCGTCGCCTCGGCGGGGTCGATGGGGGCCTTCGTGAACACGAAGTCGTAGAGGCTCACCCAGGCGCCGAGACCCCGGTAGGCGACCAGGCCGGCGGGAGTCGCCAGCGCAGCCTTCGGGGCCGCTGGCTTCGGGGCCGGGGCCGTGGGCTTGGGGGTGGGCTTGGGCGACGGCGGCGGGGTGGGCGGTGCCGCCACCACGGCGGCGGGGGCCGGCGCAGCGGTCATGGTCGGCGTGGGCGACGGCGAGGGCGTAGGGGTCGGCGAGGCGGAGGGGCTGGGCAACGGCGATGCAGAGGCGGTGGCGACGACCCGGGACGCAGGGCGCTCGGGATCCGACTGGGCTCGGGCGATCATGACTGCCGACGCCATGACCGTGAGGACGATCGCCGAGGCAAGGATCGCCTGCGTCCGGACCCCTGGGCCGAGGACGCGGCGGATCGATGCGGAGAAGGACGAGGGATTGTCTGGGATGTGTGGGATGGCGTGGCCCCCTGGCGAGTCTCCCCGCTACGGCGCAGCGCTGGCCCGGGGGCCCGTCATTGTAGACCCCAGGTAGAGCAAATGGAACAACTCTTGGCGATTACGGGCGGGGTGGAGTCCAGTCCCGGAGCCGGGCCGCCAGGCTGGCTGCGCTCCCGAGTTTGGCGTTGAGGTCGGTCAGCGAGAAGGGCTTGCCGAGGCACTCGCAGCCAAGCTCGGCGGCGCGGACGATGACGTCGTCATCGAGGAACCCTGTGATGAGGACGGTGGGGAGGCGGTGGGTCCGCTGCTCGTTGCGGATCTTGCGCAGCAGCCACCATCCGTCGCGGCCGGGGAGGCGTAAATCCACAACCGCGGCGCTGAAGGACTGGGCGAGCACCTCGTTCCAGCCGTCCTCGGCGTTGCCCGTCTGGATGCAGCCGTAGCCCTCCTCCTCAAGGAGGAAGCAGAGCATCGAGGCCACGGGCTCATCGTCCTCGACGACCAGGATCTTCGGGGACCTCATTGAAACGGGGCTCCGGTCTAGTGTGTCCTACCTAGTTACCCCCAACCATGGTAACCGCTTCTCCCTTCTGGGTAGCCTGTTGGGATGGCGCGAGTGGCTTTCTGCGGACTCGGGCAGATGGGGGCGCCCATGGCCGCCCGGCTGGTGGCCGCAGGCCATGATGTCGTCGTGTGGAACCGGTCGCCGGACAAGGCGAAGCCGCTGGTCGATCTCGGGGCCACGCTGGCCGAGACGCCGGCGGCCGCAGCCCGGGACGCGGAGGCCGCGATCACGATGCTGGCCGACCCCGCAGCCCTCGAAGAGGTGGTCTTCGGGCCGGACGGCCTCGCCGAGGGCCTGCCGGAGGGCGCCATGCTCATCGAGATGTCGACGGTCGGCCCCGACGCCCTCCGGGAGGTGGCGCAGCGGCTCCGGCCCCGCCTGCGCGTGATCGACGCCCCGGTGCTGGGCAGCGTGGCCCAGGCCGAGGACGGGGAGCTCAAGGTGTTCGTCGGCGCATCGCCGGAAGAGTTCGCCCGCTGGGTGAAGGTGCTCGGGGCGCTGGGGACCCCGTTCCACCTCGGGCCGCTGGGGTCCGGCGCCTCGATGAAGCTGGTCGCCAACTCCACACTCGGCGCCCTGATGACCGCCCTCGGCGAGGCGCTCGCCCTGGCGGACCGGCTCGGCCTCGACCAGAAGGACGTGTTCGACGTCCTCGTCGGCTCCCCCATCGGCATCACCGCCCGGAGCAAGCGCAACAACGTCGCCAGCGGGCGGTACCCGCCCAACTTCAAACTGCGGCTGGCGGTGAAGGACATGGACCTGGTGCACGACACTGCCAGCCGGCTCGGCCTTGAGCTGCGGGTGGCCGAGGCTGCCAGGTCGTGGTTCAAGGATGCAGCGGCGAAAGACCTCGGCGAGATGGACTACTCGGCGGTCGTCGCCGTCATCACCGGAGGCCCGGCGGAGCTGCCGGCCCCGGACCAGCCGGACTGATCCCCAGCAGTCCCCGGCCCGGGCGCCGGAATGTGACGCCAGCCCGGAACATCCTTGAGTAAAATCCGGTGTTATACCCCGAGATATACTCAAAGTTGTAGACTAGTGCTATAGAGCGTTGGATGGAGGTGGCTACACGGCAGCACGGTGTCATCACTCGGGCTCAGATGCGCCGGGCCGGCATCATCGCCTCGAATGTGGCGGAGCCCCCCTCCACAGCCAAGCAGCCCAAAAAACTCGACCGCCTAGGCTCTGGAGGCCACGTAGAGATGCTGCAACAGCCTGCCCGGCGCCATTATTGACGAAACTGGTTCCGCATCCGGCCCCACGGTCCCCGGACGCGCACTACCGTGGGGCCAACGACGACAGGAGGTCCTACATGGCGGACGAGGTAGTGGAGATGCTGCGCGACGCGGCCCGGGAGGCCCTACCGCCGCTGGAGGGAGAGCTCCGGGTCGATGGCCTGGGCGGCCCCGTCGAGGTCCGGCGGGATCGCTGGGGCGTCCCCCACATCTCTGCCTCGAACCTCCACGACTTGTTCCTCGCCCAGGGCTTCGTCGCCGCCTCGGACCGGTACTTCCAGATCGAGCTGCTGATGCGGTACTCCACCGGGCAGCTCTGCGAGCTGATCGGGGCGCTCACGATGCCGCTCGACCGCTTCATCCGGACGTTGGGCTGGCCCGAGATGGCCGCCCGTCACGTAGCCGGGTGGGACCAGGAGTCGAGGGACAACGTCAGTGCGTTCTGGTCGGGGATCGCCGCCTGGGGCAGCCAGATGCCGGCGCCGCCCGTCGAGTACGCGATCCTCGAGGCCGACCCCTGGGTGCCGACGGTCGAGGAGGGTTGCCTGGCGACCGCCGGCTTCGCCCTTCTCCTCGGCTACACGCTCACCCGCAACTGGGACGCCGAGCTGCTGCGGGCCGAGGTGGCCGAGCGCCTCGGCGTCGACGCCATGCTCGATCTGTTCCCGGACGTCCAGAACCTCCCCGCGTTCATCCAGGCCGGCAAGAGCACCCACCCGGCCCGCACCGCCCTGCTGGCCGGGGCGCACCTGCCCACCTCGGGCCAGGGGTCGAACGAGTGGGTGGTCGCCGGTGAGCGCAGCGCTACGGGCAAGCCGCTGCTTGCCAACGACCCCCACCTCGCGATCCTGCTCCCGGCCATGTGGTACGAGTGCGATCTCCGCTGCCCCGGCTTCCACGCCGCGGGGGCGTCGCTGCCATTCGCCCCCGGCATCGTCATCGGCCACAACGACCACATCGCCTGGGGTGTCACCGACACCGAGTCCGATGTGTCCGACCTCTACCTCGAGCGCATCTCCGACGACGGCACCGCTGCCGAGTACAACGGGGCCTGGGAGCCGCTACGGGTCCGCACCGAGACCATCAAGGTCCGGGACGGCGACGACGTCGTGCTCGACGTCAAGGAGACGCGGCACGGGCCGCTGCTGGACTCGTATCTCATCGGCATCGCCGATCCCGCGTCGATCGAGGGCGGCATCACCAAGGCGTACGCCCTGCGGTGGACGGCATCGCAGGCGACGGTCCAGCCCTTGAACCTCACCCGCGTCAACACGGCGGCGAACTGGGAGCAGTTCCGTGCCGCTCTGCATGGCTGGGAGTGCCCGGCCCTCAACTTCGTCTACGCCGACGTGGACGGCAACATCGGCTACCAACTCTGGGGACGCCATCCCGTGCGGCGCAACGGCGACGGCACGGTCCCGGTGCCGGGGTGGACCGATCAGTACGAGTGGGTGGGCGACGTGCCGTCCGCCGAGCTGCCCTGGGCCTTCAACCCCTCGGAGGGGTTCCTCGCCAACGCCAACAACAAGGCGCACCACGACAGCTACCCGCACCTGCTCTCCGGGGACTTCCTGCCGCCGTTCCGGGTCATGAGGATCGCGGAGTTGCTGTGCGCCACCGAGACCCACTCGCTGGAGAGCTTCGCCGCGATCCAGAACGACACCAGGTCCCCGGCCGTCCAGGAAGTGCTGCCCTACCTGCTCGAGGTCGCACCCGCCGACGAGCGCCAGAAGCAGGCCCTCGGCCTGCTGGCGGAATGGGACCACGACCTCGCCGCCTCTTCGGCCCCCGCGGCGATCTTCGAGGCCTGGTGCAACCACCTGGCCCGCAACGTGCTGCTCCCCCGCCTCGGCAAGGAGCTCTTCGTCCACTTCCACGGCCGGCGGCAGTGGACGAACGCCTTCGAGTTCCTCGCCCTGCCCACCATGCTGGCGTACCCCTCTGCCCGGTGGTTCGGCGCCGACGGCGTCGAGGCCCGGGACAAGGTCCTGCGCGCCGCGCTCGATGCTGCCCTCGACGACATCACCGAACGCCTGGGCGACGACGTGGCCGCCTGGCGCTGGGGGGCGCTCCACACGGCGACCTTCACCGGGCAACTGGGCATGGTGCCCGGTCTCGAGGAACTGCTCACCGGCGGGGTGGTGGAGATGGGGGGCAACGAGCAGACCGTCGCTCAGTCACTCCACGAACCGGACCTCGGCTACAAGGTGTCGATCGTGCCGTCGTGGCGACAGCTGTTGGACGTGTCCGATTGGGACGCCTCGCTCGGCTCCCTGCCCGGCGGCCAGTCCGAGAACCCGACAAGCCCGCACTACAACGACCTGCTCGGGATCTGGGCGAAGGGCGGCTACCACCCGCTACCGTTCTCCGAGGCCGCGGTCGAGGCCGCCACGGTGGCAAGGCTGCGCCTGGCGCCGCCGGCGTAAGTCAGCGAAGGGTCAGAAGGGGCGCAGGGAGCCCGGCGCGTCGGGGCACACCGAGCCGGTCAGCCCGGACTTGACGCCGGCGAGGGAGCGGCCGTGGCTGCCCCGCAGCGAGTCGGGGAGCAGGAGCAAGGCGCCACGCAGGGCTTCGAGCCGGTCGGGGTCGAGTGCGAGGAGCTCCTTGGGAGGGGCGTAGAGGGCAGCGAACAGTTCGCCCTTGGTCTTCACGCCCAACTCGGTCAGGACGACGGCCTTGACCCGGCGGTCCGTCGGAACGACCCGGCGCTCGACCAAGCCCCGCTCCTCGAGGCGGTCCACCACCCAGGTGGCATTGGAGGCATCGCAGTTCCACGCCTGGGCGAGGGATCCCATGGGCACTGGCACGTCGGGCTCCATCACCAGGAGGGCACGGAAGTCGCCGAAGGAGAAGCCGAAATCGGTGAGGGTCTGGACGAAGCGCATCCGCTGGTTCATCGCGAGGTTGAGGACCTGGCCCCAGACCTCGTGGGCTACGCCCGCGTCTGAACCATCAGCGCTCACGTATCTATTTTACACCCACCTCAAGCTTTGAATCCATCCGAAGTTTTAATCGCTCAGATACTTGACACCATCAAAGTACCTCTGGCATCATCCCTCACATGGACAACGCAATCGTGGTGGAGAACCTCGCCAAGCGCTTCGGCGACGTCATTGCCCTCGACGGCGTCGACTTCGACGTGGCCGAGGGAACGATCTTCGGTCTGCTCGGCCCGAACGGAGCCGGGAAGACCACGGCCGTGCGTATCCTGTCGACCATCCTGGCCCCCGATGCCGGGCGGGCACGGGTGCTGGGCTTCGATGTGACCGAGGACCCCGACGAGGTCCGCCTGCGCATCGGCCTCGCGGGGCAGTACGCGGCGATCGATCCCAACCTGACCGGGCGCGAGAACCTGTGGATGACCGGCCGGCTCGCCCAGCTCAGCGGGAGGGACGCCAGCGCGCGGGCGGGCGACCTGCTCCAGCGCTTCGACCTGGTGGCGGCAGCCGACCGGCCGATCCGGACCTACTCCGGCGGCATGCGCCGGCGGCTCGACGTGGCGGCGGCCCTGGTGGCCCGCCCCCCCGTGGTGTTCCTCGACGAGCCCACCACCGGCCTCGACCTCCCGAGCCGCAACGAGCTGTGGGGAACGATCCGGGAGCTGGTCGCCGAGGGCACGACCGTCCTGCTGACCACCCAGTACCTGGAGGAGGCCGACGTGCTTGCCTCGCGCATCGCTGTGATCGACGGGGGCCACGTGATCGCCAACGACTCGCCGGCGGCCCTGAAGAAGGAACTGGGCAACACCGTGATCGAGATGGGCATCGGGACCGAGGACCGGGCGACGCGGGCGCAGAACCTGCTTGCCCACGTGCTCCCGTCCCCCCCGGACCGGGACGGCGCCACCATCCGGATCAACTCCGACGACGGATCCCGGATCCTCATCGACGCGCTCCGGTCGCTCGACAACGAGGACCTCGTCCCCGCCACGCTTGCCGTGCGGGAGCCAAGCCTCGACGACGTCTTCCTCGCCCTCACCGGGCACCGCGCCGCGCCCGGCACGGCGGCAGGCGCCGCAGCCGGCACGGCGGCAGGCGCCGCAACCAAGGGGCGCCGGGGCCGGCGCCGGGGAGGTGACGCATGAGCACCGAGGTGACCGACCTGGCGGCGACCCAGCCCGTGCGGGAGCGGCCGGTCCCGCCGCCCCAGCCCCTGCGGCCCTTGCGGGACGCCCTGACGGTGACCGCCCGCAACCTCATCGGCTACACCCGTGTCCCCCAGCTCGTGGTGTTCTCGACCGTGCAGCCGGTGATCTTCGTGCTGCTGTTCCGCTACGTCTTCGGCGGAGCGCTGAAGGCGCCCGGCGTCCCCTACGTCGACTACCTCATGCCCGGCATCTTCGTCCAGACCACCGTGTTCGGCTCCCTCGGCACCGCCGTGGGGCTGGCGGCCGACCTGAAGAGCGGCCTCCTCGAACGGTTCCGATCGCTGCCCATGGCCCGATCCGCCGTGCTGGCGGGCCGGACGACCGCCGACCTCGCCCGCAACGTGTTCGTGGTGGCCCTGATGGTGGCCGTGGGCTTCGCCGTCGGGTTCCGGTTGCACACGAACCCGCTGGCCCTGCTCGCGGGACTGGGGCTCGTGCTGCTGTTCGGCTACACGATGAGCTGGGTGTTCGCCACCGTCGGCCTGGCCGTGGGGGACCCCGAGACGGCCCAGGCGGCGGCATTCCCCGTGCTGGCTCCCCTGGTGTTCGCCTCGTCCGTGTTCGTCCCCGTCGGGTCGATGCCGAGCTGGCTGCAAGGCTTCGCCGCCCACCAGCCGGTATCGGTCACGGCCTCGGCCGTGCGGGCACTGGTCCTCGGAGGCCCGACCACCTCGTGGGTCCTGCAGGCCCTCGCCTGGTGCGGCGGGATCCTGCTGGTCTTCGCCCCGCTGGCAGTCCGCAAGTACCGCCGAACGGTTTAGTTTTCCAGTCGAATAGGACCAGGGGGGATTCGCAGCTTTCCGGCTCCGCTGCGCACCGCCGGGCTGCTACTCCCCCCTGGACCCCCCTGACCTAGAACGGCCTCCCGGTCAGGCGGGCGTAGGCCTCGACGTAGCTCGCCCGTGTGTGGTCGACGACCTCCGGCGGGAGCTGCGGGGCCGGAGGCTTGCGGTCCCAGCCCTCGGCGTCCAGCCAGTCCCGGAGGTACTGCTTGTCGAGCGACGGAGGGTTCGCGCCCGGTTGGTAGCGGTCGGCAGGCCAAAAACGCGAGGAGTCCGGCGTCAGGACCTCGTCGGCAAGGGTGACCTCGCCGGTCGGGGTCCCGTCCGGGGCCAGCCCGAACTCGAACTTGGTGTCGGCGAGGATGATGCCCCGGCCCTTGGCATAGCCGGCGGCCCGCTTGTACAGCCCCACCGCGTAGTCCCGGGCGACCTTCAGCGTCCCGGGCGGGCACAGCTGGGCGGCCTGCTCCTCGCTGATGTTCTCGTCGTGCCCCTCGGTCGCCTTGGTGGCCGGCGTGAAGATGGGCTCCGGGAGCTTGTCGGCCTCGACGAGCCCCGCAGGCAGGGGAATGCCGCAGACGGCACCCGTCCGCTGGTAGTCCTTCCAGCCCGACCCGACCAGGTAGCCACGGACCACGAACTCGACGGGCAGCATCTCCAGCTTGCGGACGACCATGTGCCGCCCCGCCAGGGCCTCCACCGGAGCCCGGACCGCCCGGGGGAGCTCCGCCGGCGAGGCGGAGACGAAGTGGTTCGGGCAGATGTCCGAGGTTGCCCCGAACCAGAAGATGCTCATGCCCGTCAGCAGGCGGCCCTTGTCCGGGATGCCCTGGGGCATGACGACGTCGTAGGCCGAGATGCGGTCGCTGGCCACGAACAGCAGCCCGTCGCCGCCGAGGTCGAACAGTTCCCGGACCTTCCCCGACGAGAGGTGGGGAAGGGCCAGCTCAACAGACGTGACAGCGGTCTCACTCATGTGTCGGCGCTCCCCTTGTTGCCAGCCTTGTCTTCGGTGGAATCGAGTGTGTCGAGGCGGGCGATGACGTGCCCGGCGTGCTGCAGGTACCGTGACGGATCGAAGCAGGCGTCGATGGCCTCCGGCTCCAGCACCTTTGCAGCCGGGGACGCCTTGAGCAGGTCCCGCAGGTGCCCGCCGGTGCGCCAGGCCTCCATCGACGCCTCCTGCACGATGCGGTATGCCTCGTCCCGGGTCATGCCGGCATCGATGAGCGACAGCAGCACCGACTGCGAGAACACGACTCCGCCCGACGCCTCGATGTTGTCCAGCATCCGCTGCGGATAGACCCGCAGGCCTTCGAGCAGCTCGGCGGCCTCGGCCAGCATGAAGTCGAGGGCCAGGCAGGAGTCCGGCAGGGTCACCCGTTCCACCGAGGAATGCGAGATGTCCCGCTCGTGCCAGAGAGCGACGTTCTCGAGCGCCGGGACAACGCCCGCCCGCACGATCCGGGCCAGGCCGCAGAGCCGCTCCGAACGCCAGGGGTTGCGCTTGTGGGGCATGGCCGAGGAGCCCTTCTGCGCTCCCTCGGCGAACGGCTCTTCCACCTCCCGGACCTCGGTCCGGGCGAGGTGGCGGACCTCGGTGAAGATGCGCTCGATGCTCGCCGCGACGACGCCCATGGCGGCGGAGAACTCGGCGTGGCGGTCCCGGGACACGACCTGGGTCGAGACCGGGTCGGCGGCGAGTCCCAGCCGGGCGCAGACGTACGCCTCGATGCCGGGGGGCAGCTGGCTGTAGTTGCCGACCGCTCCCGACAGCTTGCCGACCGCGACCGCCTCCTTGGCCCGCTGCATCCGCACCCGGCCCCGCTCCAGCTCGAACGCCCAGCCGGCTGCCTTCAGCCCGAAGCTCGTCGGCTCGGCGTGGATGCCGTGCGTCCTGCCGACCATCGGTGTGGCCGCGTAGGTGCGGGCCAGGGCCATGGCGACGTCACGGACCGCGACGATCCCCGCGAGGAGCAGGTCGGCGGCCTCGACGAGCTGGAGGGCCAGCGTCGTGTCCAGGACGTCCGAAGAGGTCATCCCGTAGTGGAGGTGGCGGGCTGCGGGGCCGACGGACTCGGCCACGTTGTCGAGGAAGGCCGCGACGTCGTGGCGGGTCGTGCGTTCGATCTCGGCCACCCGCTCGAGGTCGAAGGCGGCTTTGGCGCGGATCTCCTCCAGGTCCGCTGCGGGGACCTCGCCGCGGGCGACCCGGGCGGCAACCGCGAGGATCTCGATGCGCAGCCAGTGGGAGAGCTTGCGCACCTCGCTCCAGACGGCGGCCATCTCGGGCCGCGAGTAGCGGTCGATCAAATCTTGAGTCCCTGGCTGAGCTCCTTCTTGAAGTTGCGGAGCTGGTGGCGCAGTTCGGGCCGGGCGAGCGCCAGCATCTGGACCGCCAGGATGGCGGCGTTGGTGGCGTTGGAGAGGCCGACGGTAGCCACCGGCACGCCAGGGGGCATCTGCACCGTCGAGTAAAGCGAGTCGGCGCCGCCGAGTTGCTCGGTGTAGATCGGGACCCCGATCACCGGCAGGATCGTGTTGGCCGCCATGACCCCCGCGAGGTGGGCGGCCCGCCCCGCGGCGGCGATGATGACCTCAAGACCGCGGTCCTCGGCGAGCTTCGCGTACTCGTGCGCCTGTTCGGGCGTGCGGTGGGCGCTGATCACGTTGGACTCGAACGGGACGCCGAAGCGCTCGAGGATGAAGTTGGCCGCCTGCATTTTCGGCTGGTCCGAGCTGGACCCCATCACGATGCCGACAAGCGGATCGCCGTCGTCAAGCGACTTCGTCACTCCCCACTCCTCTCTTCGGCCCCGGGCCCGGCGGGCCCCGACGGACGTCGGGGGCCGATGTCCGACCTGTACCACATGCCATCGAAGGAAACCTTGGCGAGCCCATCGTATGCCCGCCGGCGGGCCGCGAGCGGATCATCCCCCAGGGCCGCCACCGACAAGACCCTGCCCCCGGACGTCACCACCGTTTCGTCGGGGCCCCACGCCGTGCCTGCCTGGAACACCGGAAGGCCGGTGACTGCGGCCGCCTCGTCGAGCCCACGGACCACAGCCCCGGTGGCCGGGGAGCCCGGGTAGCCAGCGGCGGCGGCGACCACGGCGACGCACGCCTCCGGGCGCCACGCCAACCGGACCCCGCGGAGGCTACCCTCGGTGCAGGCCAGGATGGGTTCCATGAGGTCGGAGGCCAGCCGGGGCAGGAGCGCCTGGGTCTCGGGGTCCCCGAACCGGCAGTTGAACTCCAGCACCTTCGGCCCGTCCGCGGTCAGCATGATGCCGGCGTAGATGACGCCGACGTAGGGCTCGCCCTGCTCGGCCAGCGCGGCCGCGATCGGCTCCAGGACCTCGTCGCTCACCCGCCCTGCCACCTCTGGCGTGCAGGCGGGGACCGGCGAGTGGGACCCCATCCCACCGGTGTTGGGGCCGAGGTCGCCGTCGTGGGCACGCTTGAAGTCCTGGGCGGCCTCCATCGCCAGCACCGTCCTGCCGTCGCAGAAGGCGAGAACCGACAGCTCCTCGCCCTGGAGGCGCTCCTCGACGAGCACGCGGCTCCCGGCAACCCCGAAGATCCCCCGCTCCAGCGCGTCCCTGATGGCGCCGGCGGCCTGGGCGGCGTCGTCACACACCGTCACCCCCTTGCCCGCCGCGAGGCCGTCGGCCTTCACCACGACCCCGCCACTGCGTGCGATCAGGCGCTCCGCGTAGGCGATGGCCTCGTCGGCCCGCTCGAAGTTGTCCGCGGCAGCCGTGGGGATGCCCTTCGCGGCCATGAGGGCCTTGGCCCAGGTCTTGGACCCCTCGAGGCGGGCTCCCGAGGCGCCCGGCCCGAACACGGGGATGCCCGCCGGGACCAGCGCGTCGGCCAGGCCGGCCACGAGGGGGGCCTCCGGGCCCACGACCACGAGGTCGACCTGCTCCCTCGCCGTCAGGGCGACGAGCCCGGGGAGGTCGTCGACGGCGATCCGGCGGACGAGGGCCGACTCGGCGATGCCGGGGTTGCCGGGCACGCAGAGGATGTCGTCGACGAGCAGGCTCTTCGAGAGGCTCCAGACCAGTGCGTGCTCACGGCCGCCGCCCCCGACGACGAGGACCCTCATGTGCTCGCGCCTCCCGGCGCCACCATCCGCGTCACGACGGCGTCAGGCCTGGGCGCTCCGTGGGGTCGCGGGGGCCAGCCTGGTCACGGTCTCGGTGGCCTCGGCGCCCACGGAGATCTGCGTGATGGGCACGCCCACCATCTCCTCGAGGCTCTCGACGTAGTGCTGGGCGGCCCGGGGGAGGTCGCCCCAGCTCCGGGCCTGGCGGATCTCGCTCCTCCAGCCGGGCAACTCCTCGTAGACGGGGACCGCCTTGTGGAAGATCGTCTGGTGCGGCGGGAAGCTTGTGTACGTCTTGCCCTCGTGCTCGTAGCCGACGCAGACCTTGATGCGGTCGAAGGCCGACAGCACGTCGATCTTGGTGAGGAAGATCTCGGTCAGGGAGCTCACCCGGGCCGCGTAGCGCACGACCACGGCATCGAACCACCCGCAGCGTCGCTTCCGGCCCGTCGTGGCGCCGTACTCGGCGCCCCGGTCCCCCAGAAGTTCGCCGCCGGGGCCGAGGTCCTCGGTCGGGAACGGGCCCTCGCCGACGCGGGTCGTGTAGGCCTTCGTCACGCCGATGATGCGGTCGATCATCCTGGGACCCACGCCGGCTCCGGTGCAGACGCCGCCAGCGACGGTGTTCGACGACGTCACGAATGGATAGGTGCCGTGGTCGAGGTCGAGCAGCATCCCCTGGGCCCCTTCGAACAGGACGTTCTTGCCGTCGTCGAGGGCGGCGTGGACCTCGGCGACGGTGTCGGTGATGTGGGGGGCCAGCCGCTCGGCGTACGCCAGGTACTCCTGGAGGATGGTGTCGGCGTTCATCGGGAGGCGCCCGTAGATCTTGGTGAGGAGCAGGTTCTTTTCCCGCAGGGCCACGTCCAGCTTGGCGGCGAAGATTTTGGGGTCGAGGAGGTCCTGGACGCGGATGCCGATGCGCGAAGCCTTGTCGGCGTAGGCGGGGCCGATCCCCCGCCGGGTGGTCCCCAGCTTCATCTTCCCGAGGCGGCGCTCGGTGAGGCGGTCGAGCTCCCGGTGGTAGGGCATGATGAGGTGAGCGTTGACCGAGATGAGCAGCTTTTCGGCCGAGATGCCCCGGGCGGCCAGGGCGTCGATCTCCTCGAGCAGTACGGAGGGATCGATGACCACCCCCGGCGCCAGCACGGGTGTGATGTGCGGGTAGAGGATGCCGGCGGGCAACAGGTGGAGCTTGAAGGTCTCCGTGCCCACGATGACCGTGTGGCCGGCGTTGTTGCCCCCCTGGTAGCGGACGACCATGTCCATGGCGTCGGCCATCAGGTGCGTGACCTTGCCCTTCCCCTCGTCTCCCCACTGGGTGCCCAACAGGGCTATGCCAGGCATGTCTGTCCCCTTGCCATTCGTCTCGGTGTCCGGCTCATGTGTTGGTGTGCCCGCCGGCGGCCCGGGGGCCGCTAGCGCTCGATGCGGAACTTGATCCGCACGTGGGCCAGGTATTCGGTGATGTCGTTGTTCTCAATGGTGCAGGAGGTCTCGAGCACGTCCATCGCCTCGATCCCGCGCAGTGTCTTGGCGGCCTCTGCGAGCGCTTCCTTGGCCGCACTGCGCCAGCTTTCCGATGAGACGCCAACCAGGTCGATGGTCTTCACGACTGCCATAGGTCACCTCCTGTGCCGAACGCATTCTACGTGGTCGCCACGGCCACGACGACCCTGGGGGCCGGGGCCCGGCCGTCCGAGCAAGCTCAATGGCTGTCTGACCGCGAAATACGCGGTTAAACAGCCACCCAGCCGGTTGCGCTGAAATGATGTCGCATTTATGTTCCTTGAGCGAGCGTGGCGGCCTCGAGCAGTGGTCAGGGAGCTAGGGTCGAGCGGTCCAGCAGGGCGCAGGCGGCCTGGGAGCGGACCTCGACGATCACCTGGTCGAGGACGCCCTGGTTCGACGACGGCGCCGCGTAGGCGACCAGCCACGCCGGGGTGCCCTGGTAGGTGACCGGCGACGCCCCCAGGACGGCCGCCCCGGACGGGACGATCGCCCGGGTGCAGGTGGGAAGGGTCACCGGCGACGAGAGGGGTGAGGGGGCCTGTGTATCGCTCTTCGCCGATGTGGCGGGCCCGCCGGTGGTCGTCGGGGTCGTGGAATCCTGGCGGCCCGCACCCAGAGCGCAGCAGGAGAAGGTCGGCGCCGGCGCGACCTGCGGCGCAGGCGCCGCGGCGACGTTGGGTGCGGCGTGTGTCTGCCCCAGGAAGGTGCTGACGCCCGTCAGGGACCTGGCGTAGGTCCGGACATCGGCGTCACTGCCGAGGACGGTCGCGGGAGGGGAGGGAGCGGGCGCCGCCGGAGCCTGCTTTGCCGCCGTCGTCGCGGGGGGGCCGGACACCTTGTTCGCCGCGAAGGTGACGATCCCGACCAGCACCGCGGCAGCCGCGGCGGCGGCACCGAGCACCTTCCACACGGTGCCGGCGGGCGCTCCTCCGGCGGTCCGGCGCCACCTCCTCGCCGCCCCACCGGCCTTTGCGGGGCCGGAAGCCTCGAGCACGGCCTGGCGCAGCGCCCGGACCTCCGCCCCTGTCGGCCGGACCTCCGGGAGCCCCTTCAGCGACCGGACGACGCCTTCGAGGGCGTCCTTCTTCGCCGAGCATTCCGAGCAGGAGGCGAGGTGCTGCTCCAGGCCGGCGCGCTCGGACCCGGGGACCTCCCCGTCGAGGTAGGCGCTGAGCAACTCGGTGTCGGCGTGTGGGGTCATGGCTTGGTGTCACGGGTTAGACGGCCGGGCTGGTCGGCATGTTCCCCCCCACCAGGAGCCCCGCCGGGAGCCCCGCCGGGAGCCCCGCCGGGAGCAAGGCCAGGGGCCAGACCGGGAGCCAGACCGGGGGCCAGACCCGGAGCCAGGATGCCGGCAAGGGCGGCCCTGCCCCGGGCGATCCTGCTCTTCACGGTACCAACGGCGACATCGGTGGCCGCGGCGATCTCCTCGTAGGTCAGGCCCATGATGTCCCGCATGACTACCGCGCTGCGCTGCTCAAAGGGCAGCTTGCGCATGGCGCCGGCGATGACGAGACGGTCGTCGGTCCTGCCGATGGCGTCCGGCGAGGCGACCTCCATCGTTTCGGTCGCCACGGGCAGGCGGGAGCGCCGGCGGGCGTGGTCGTAGCAGGCGTTGACCGTGAGGCGGTAGAGCCAGGTCGTGAAGGCCGACTGCTGCCGGAAGGAAGCCGCCTTGCGGAACACCCCGACGAAGACTTCCTGGGACGCGTCGAGGGCGTCGGCACGGTTGCCCAGGATCCGGAAGGCGAGCCCGAACACCCGGTCACGGTGGCGGCGGAGGAGGACGTCGAGCGCCTCGGGCACGCCGCCAGAGACGAAACGGCGGACGAGTTCCTCGTCGCTCAATGCCTCCAGATCTGCGATCCACATGGGTGTCGCCCAAGTATGGGGACCGCCGAAGCTCAGTGGAAGGCCTTGATCTCCGCGATCGACGCCTGGAACGGCGGGCTGCCCTGCCCGGGGACGAGGTTCGTGATCCACACCATCCAGTAGCGGTGCGAACCCATCCCGCTCACGTCGAAGTTCTGCTGGGCGGCCACCGTGGCCGAGGGTCCGGGAGTGCTCCACGTCTGTGCATCGTCCGAATACCGGATCGAGCCCACCCAGCCCGGCAGGGCGGTGTCGACCTCGATGCGCTTCATCGACACGGGCTGGCCGGCGTCCCCGTAGATCCCGACGCCGTCGCGGAGCCTGCCGAACGTGGGGTCGGGGTACCACTGCGTGCTCCACGACGTCGTGACGGAGCCGTCGAAGGCGAGAGGAACCTGGTCCTGGTGTTCGAAGGGATCGTTGGGATCCGTGGGGTTTGGCTTCAGGGTGCCGCCGGCCTTCAGCGGCACCTGGCTGAAGGTTGGATTCGGCGCCGGGGTGGGGTTGCCACTGCCACCGATGATGGAAACCTTGCCGGACAGCTGGAGGACTCCGATCACGACCGCGATCGCTACGAGGACCAGCAGCACGACCGGGGCGAGCCACCTGGCCTCGCTGCGGACGAACGAGCTATGGACGAACGAGGC
>DASPZW010000511.1:0-6775 GCA_035636055.1 Actinomycetota bacterium | reverse complement strand
TGCGTCCCAGCCGGGGGGCGAGACTCATCGCCTCCTGGTCCTTCACGGAGGTGGGCGTTTCCTCGAAGGTCTTCACGGTCTGCAGTGTCTGGACCCATTTGTACGGTGCGACGTGGGACCTCGGGTTGTCGGCGACGTAGTCCTGGTAGGCGGGACCGAGCACCGGGTCGGTCGCGATCATGTGCGACAACAGGTCGGGGTTGGCAGCTCCCCACCGTCGGGCATCGCGGGCCTGGACCTGCTGCACGTGCGTGAGCGCCGCCGTCACCGACATTGCGCTGGCAACCGACGAGAAGGCGGCATTGGCCAGCCGTGCGGCGATGTCGCCCGGGGTCATGTGGGCGAAATTTGGATCGCTCACGATCTTCATGAACTCCTTGACGAGCACGGTCGGCAGGGCCGCCTTGGCGGGAGGGCCATTGATGACCGTGCTGATGAGGTTCTTCCCCATCCGCTCGGAGTTCGTGGAGAAGATCGTGAGCTTCTTGACCATCGGGGACGTGAGCGATTTGAGGCTGCCCAGCATGACCATGTTCAGGGCGCGGGAGGCCAGCTCGTCGCCGCTCGGCAGGGTCAGCCCCCCGATGGCGTTGGCCACTGCCTTCTCGAAGAGCTTGGAGCCCGAGGACTTCAGGGTCTCCTGGACGATTTTGGCGATCCGCTCGTTGGCACCCGCCGACTCCAGCTTGAAAAGCCTGCCCACGGCCTGCGCAGAGAACGTCTCCGCAATCACCGCCTCGAAGCCCAGCGAGTCGAATCCGAAGGTGGCCACCTCCTCCAGCAGGGTCGACAGGTTCGCTGTGCTGAAAAGGTCGTAGTCCTGGGCCAGGAACCCCTCACGCACGAGCATGCCGCTCATGAAGGCACCGAGGGCGCTCACGAGTCCTGCCCCGGCCACCGGGCCGATGATCGTCACGAGCAGCGATCGCCCGGCGACATCGATGATGGTGCCGAAGGTCTCGACAATCGTCGTGCGGGTGTTGCGGGCATCCTCGAGGCGGTCCTTGAACAGGTTGAACTCCAGCTGCCCGAGGGCCATCACATCCTTGCTCCCGGACATGGCCATCATCAGCTCGAGATCCTGGGGGTTGGCCTTTGCCTCCTTGGCCATGCGCCGGAGGCGGACGAGCGCATCCCGGGCCACGTCCTGCGTGTCCTCGCCCGTGACCCAGTCGACCGCCTCGGCGGCCGCAGCCAGAGGGGTGTCGAAGTACCAGCTCCCGGTGACCGACGCCGCCGTGCGCATCTCCGCCCGGTCCACGAGTTCGTCGAGGCTGGTGGCCGGGCCCCTCACGAGGTCCTTCACGTCCTCCATCAGGACGGAGAACTCGAAGGGCGACCCCGGGGACAGGAGGTAGCCGATGAACATCGTTCGGTGGGTGTACTCCCTTCCACTCGTGACCGCCGAGGCGACGTAGTCGGACTTGCTCCAGCCCCACGTTGGCCCCGGTAGATCGAAGAAGGCCTCGAGGACGCCTTCCAGCAGCTCCGCCCTGTCCACCTTCTGAAGGAATTTGTAGGCGGTGAGGAGATCCGAGCTCGCCGTGCTCCCGGCCGTGCCCTCGAGGTCCAGCTTCAGCCGCCGGGCACCACGCTGGACGTGGTCGCTGCCGTCTTCCCGGAGTAGCTCGGCGATCTTCCACGACGCCGGGTTGTTCTGGGCAACGGCCGTCCAGGCGTGGAAGGGGGGCCGCGAGGAACCCGCTGGCGGATCCTCGGCCTGGTGGCGAAGCTCCAGCTCCTTGTTCTCGACCCAGGCGTCGGTGACAAGGTCGAGCATCTTGGCCTCGTCCGATGCCTGCCATGCCAGCCAGACCTGGTCGGCGTAGGTGAGCTTGCCGAACAGTTCGAGCTTGGCCTGGACGAGCTCGTAGCCGCCCATCTCGCTGATGGCGCCGCCCTCGACCCGCTCGGTCAGCCAGGCCCTCAGAGAGTTCCAGGCCTGACGGCGCTCAGCGGCCAAGCCGGGATTCTTCTCGGTAGTCGCCCGTGCGATGCGTTCCTCGTAGATCTCACGGATCTTCCGGAACGAAAGGTAGACCTGTTCCTCGTTGGTGCCCGCTCCCCCACCCCGGCCGCCGACGGTCGCGGCGATGAACGCCTGAAGGAGCATCGTCAGGTCGATGTTCTCCCGCTTGGACGTGAAGCGTTCCTGGTCGATCTCCTGGCCCTCCCACATCGCCGTATTGAACTCGCCAACGAGACCCATCCGCTCGTCGAAGGCGTTGAAGATCGACTGGGCAATCTGCCATGCCTCGCCCGCCAGTTCGTCGCTCATTGCGTCCTTGAGGTTGCCGTGGACGAAGCCCTCGACGTGCAGGACCTCCCAGTCGTCCTTGAGCTGCTGGAAGGCGTTGACCCCCTTGAAGTACTGGGTCTGCAGGATCCCGATCGCCACCTCCTTGTCCGTGACGCTCCGGGCGGTCGTGGCGAGGTGCAGCTCGTCGGCGGGGGTCAGGTTGCGGTGCAGCAGGATCAGGTACTTGTCCAGCTCGGGGTTGGAGACGTCGTCGGAGAGGTGCTCCTCGAGCGTGTCGTGCGCCGTCTTGTGGATGCCGGCGAAGGCCTGGTCGTAGGCGTTCTTCATAACCTCGCGGGCATGGAGGTTGTTGCGGTCGAAGCCCCCGAAGATCCGGGCGAGCTCGGCGTCGCGCGTGAGCGGCGGGATGATGGCGAGCCCGATCTGGGCGTAGGTCTCGTCGTCCCGGCCCGAGTACAGGAGCGCAAGGATCCGCACCAGGGGTTGGCGGCGGTCGAGTTTCTCGATGACCATCGTCCGCAGGTCCTTGGGCTGCTTCTCGTCGAAGGCCCGCCGGATGTGGATGAGGTCCTTCGCCCGCTTTCGCATCTCGTCGACGACGAGGTTGGGGTTGAGGCCCACGTGGAGGACCGCGTGGATGAAGTCGGCAGAACTCTGGACGGCGACCGGGTCCGGGGTCTCGCCCCCCTCCCCCCAGACCTGGTCGAGACGGGCCTCCCAGACGACGGGGTTCTCCCCCATCGCCGCCCGGGAGTCCGCCGAGTCCGAGGCTCCGGCGGTGGGTGCCGCACCGGGAGCGGCCCCCCTCTGCAGGCGTGAGAGCGTGGAGGCGGCGACCTGCAGGTAGGGAGGCCGGGCCTTGCCACCCGATGCCACTACTGCCGCCAAGTCGGTGGCCTCCCGCTCGGCGGCCGCGTCCGGCGCGCCGACGTTCAGCCCGGGGTGGGACACCGGGCTGGCCCGGGCCTGCAGGACGTGGGCAAGCTCGTGCGCGAGAACCGCCCGTCCGCCCTTCTCGTGCGGTGCCCACTGGCCCGGGCCGAAGACGACGTGGCTGCCCACCGCGTAGGCGGCGGCATCCACTTCGGCCGCCGACGCTGCGGCTCGGGCGTCCGTGTGGACCCGGACCCCCCCGAGATCTGCCCCGAACCGGTCTCCCATGAAGGCTGCCGTTGCCACGTCGAGAGGGCGGCCGGGCGAGCGCAGCGTCTCGTGGACCGCCGGTGGCAGGGCCGGTGGGCGGGACGGTTGCGCGGTTGTCGTGCCCATCGCGGCTCAGTCGTGATAGGAGGGGACGTTGTTCTCCCCGTCCACGCCCCGGACGCCGAGGAGCGCCCCCCCGGTCGTGACACCCAACGTCGAGGCGAGGGTCTCGGCGACGGTCCAGCGCATGGGCACGGCGACGCTGGTGGCCGCCACGGCGATGCCGGTGGTGAAGCTGCCCGGTACCGGCTGCCAGCCCTCCCATACCAGGTCGCCGGCTCCGGGGTCCGCGACGTTGACGTTCAACACCCCGTCGCGGCCGTTCGCAAAGAGGTAGAGCCGGTCCGCGGCCAGGACCGACAGTGGACCGTCCGTCGTGAGACCCGCCACGGCATGCCACGGACTCAGGGCGAGACCGTCATTCGTTGACATCCAGGTCGGCTGTCCGTTGGACGTGAAGAAGAAGTAGATCGAGTCCTGCCAGTTTTTGGCCACCACGGCGCCCATGAGGAATCGGTCGGGGTAGTCGGGGCCAGACCACTGGTGGCCATCCCAGGTGTACCGCAGGTACATCGCGCCGAGCCACGTCGGACCGGCAAGGTAGAGAAGCACGTCGGGATACCTGGTCACCGCGATCGGCGCGGCCAGCGACCTCGCGAGGGCGGGGAGCTGCTTCCACCCCGTCCACGTCATCGCCGGTGGCGTGGTCCAGCTCGCGATGTTGACCCAGGACTGGGAGTCGTTGCCGCCCTTGGCGAAAAGCAAGAGCCGGCCATCGAACCCTTGCACGGCCGCGAGGGCGGCATCGGTTGTGCCCCCGGGGGGGACCTCCGCCCACGCCGCCCAGGTCGCGCCATCAGAGCTGCTGGTGAAGTAGGAGCGGGCGTCGTACATCCCCGTGGCGAACAGGAGGTGGGCGTCGTCATACGTCTGCGCGGTGAGCGAGGACACCGGCTGGTTGGCCACCCCTGGGATCGCAGACGGAACCCCGGAGGCAGAGAGCAGGCGCCATCCCTCCCAACCCAAGCCCTGGTCGCCGTTCACGTAGACCTGGCCGTCGGCGTCATTCCGGGCGAACAGCAGAACCCTTTGCGGCAGATGCCGGGGCCGCACCGCCACCCCGTAGGTGAAGGCGCTCATCGACGAGTTCTGCACGACCAGGAACGGTCCGATCTCGCCACCCACCTCGACGCCCGAATCCGCCGTGGCGCCCCCGGCGGCAGGCGTGGCGGGCCTGAGGGTTGCGCTGGTATCGACCACCGTCGCGCTCTGGGCCCCCCTGACTTCGACGGCGTGGCGGTCGGCCGCCGCGACGGGTCCCCGGCGGCACGCTCAGGTTCACCGAGTTGCCGGCAACCCTCACGTCGTTGCTGGCCCGTCCTGTGCCCCCTGCGAGGATCCCCGCCCCGACACCGTCCAGCGCGTTGTCCAGAACCCGTACCAGACAGCGATCCCCTGTCACCGCAATGGCCCGGCCGCCGTCGGCACCTGGGGAGGCGACGGCACAACGCGCAACGCTGGCCCGCTCCCCGATCACCTCCAGCACGATCCCGCTCTGGGCGGAGCCGAGCGTCAGGTCGCAGTCCTCGACCGACACCCGGCTGGAGACCGTGGCCCCGTCCGCGCTTGGTCCGGCGAGCAGGCACGGTTGCGCCTCGACCCCAGGGCCGGCGTCGGGTGAGAGGAACTCGCACGCTGCCACCACGACGTCGGTGCATCCGGCGAAGGTCACCAGTGCGCGCGGCGCCCCGGTCGAAGCCCCGGCCACGAGGGGCGCGCCCTCGACACGGAGGTCGCGCACGGCGACGTCGTTGCATCCCTCCATCAGGAGAGCACCGTCCCGGCTGCCCGAGAGGAGGATCGTGGCGGGGCCGCTTCCTGACACGACAAGCCGGCTCCGCCCGACGGCGTGCAGCGGCTTGGGCAGGTTGTAGACACCGGCGGCCAGGTTGAGCTCGCCTCCCGTGGCCGGCATGCGGGCGAGGGCGTCCTGGAGGTTGTCGCCCGGCCGACCCGTCACCGTTGCGGGGCTCACGTCGATGGGGGCCGTGAGGGCCGGGTCCGCAAGCGGGTAGTACACCTGGCGGAGGTCCGACACGCCGCCCTCGTCGAGACGCAGGAATGCAAGGGGGGCAATATGGCGCCGGATCCCGTCGGGTGCGACGTTCTCCCGATCTTCGAGGGGCGGCGTTGCGCCGGACCGGATCCGGCAGCCCCACCAGTCCCCGGCCAGCAGCATCCCGAACTCCGAGACCGAGAAGGCGACGCCGACGTCCACACCCCGCAGCGTGGCGACCGTCTCACCCGACTGCACCGCAGCCACGCCGTCCCAACGGCGGATCACCACGCCCCCGACGTCGGTCCCCGGCATCGCCAGGGCCTCCAGCATGGTCATGTCGTCCCGCCTGAGGGTGAGCGTGTCCCTGCCGCCGGCGCTCGTGACGTCCCTGACGGCGTACAGATCCCCGTGGTCCTCGGCCAGCGCTCGGCGACCAGGCGGGGAGACCTCCACCAGGTCCCCGATGGAGAACCGCACGGCGGGGGTGGGCACCGGCGTGACCAGCCCGCCGGTGGTGACCGTGCCGATCGCCGCTGCCGAGGCCCCGTTGTCGAAGGACCAGGCGAGTTGGGCGCCTGCCTGCTGGCCACCGGCGACCCCGGCGGCGCCCACTCCGCTCGAGGTCATGACTTCGACCCTCAACCACCCGTCGGGTGCCAGCGCCGCCGGAGCCCCCGAGGCGCAGGGATCGGCGGTGCGCTCCATCGAAGGGTAGATGCGGAGCACGGCCGAGGTCCCGGGCACACCGAGCGCTGCCCACGTCTGGGTCCAGTCGTCGCCGGGCGGTACGGGGGTGACCCGGACCCGGTAGCCGACGCGGGACCTCGCAGAGGCATCGATGCCTCGGAGGGCAGGGTCGTCGATCGAGGGGTCCTCGACCGGGGGGATCACCTCCTCGTACACCTCGAGGTACACGAGCGCCGACTTGACGTTCGGGAGACCGAACGCCCCGGGCTGCGAGGTGTACCGGAACGGCTCGGCAGCGATGACCTCGAGCCCGTCCACCCAGATGCGGCCGGCGCCGAACATCAGGTCCGGCTCGCCGGACGCATCCGTGGTGAAGGTGACCCCGAAGGCCCCCGACCCCGCAGGGACGACCGCCCCTGGGCCGAGCATGCCGGCGGCGGCGTCCTCGGCCCGCCGTTGTGCCGCGAAGAGATTCAGGTTCCATTCGTGATCGACCACGACCCGTGCCTGGGCCAGGCGCGCGCCGGTCCAGCGGTCCTCCGGCCGGAGGGGAACCCCGGTGAAGT
>DASPZW010000510.1:0-5035 GCA_035636055.1 Actinomycetota bacterium | reverse complement strand
ACGGGGGCATTCTCCCCCACCTGTCCCCGCCGGGGGGCTTGGTGCGGGACGAACACTTGTTCTACAATGCCAACAATGCGTTGGGACAACCTCCTCGCCGAAGCTGACGGCGACAAAGACGGCGAGACCGAGACGGCGGTGCTGCCCCTCTTCCCCGGGGAGGCAATCGTGCGCCGCTTCAAGACGCCCCAGTTCCAGGGCATGACCTTCTACGAGGTGGCGGCCAAGAGCATCATCAACCACGTCCCCGGCGACCGCTACGGCTTCAACTGGACAATCAATCCATTCCGGGGATGCAGCCATGCCTGCTCGTACTGCCTAGCTGGGGACACTCCAGTACTGATGGCGGACGGCCGGACGAAGCCGCTCGCCGACATCCGGCCCGGTGACAGTATTTACGGCACCGTCAGAATGGGCGCCTACCGCCGTTACGTCCGGACGGTGGTCAGCGACCACTGGAGCACGGTGAAACCGGCGTACCGGGTCACCCTGGAGGACGGTTCACAGCTTGTCAGCAGCGGAGACCATCGCTTCCTGACCGGCCGTGGGTGGAAGCACGTGACGGGGGCCGAGCATGGCCCGCACCAACGGCCCCACCTGACACCCGGGATCAAACTCATGGGGAGTGGCCGGTTCCCGGTGACCCCCGTCTACAATGCGGACTACCGGCAGGGATACCTCTGCGGCATGGTGAGGGGCGATGCGAACCTTGCCTTGTATGACTACGTCCGGGCTGGTCGTACGAGCGGCGCAGTCCATCGATTTCGTCCCGCCCTCGTCGATTTGGAGGCCCTCCAGCGAACCAGGGCGTACTTGGACGGCCACAATATTGAGACACGCGAATTTCTCTTCAGCGAGGCCGTCGGGGCCCGGAAGGCGATGTACGCCATACGGTCCCAGGCACTGGCCTCCGTGGCCACCATCCAAGAGCTCATCAGATGGCCGGAACTGCCGACCCCGTCATGGTCAATGGGTTGGCTGGCCGGGATCTTCGACGCGGAGGGCTCCTACTCTGGAAGTCTCAGAATCTCAAATACCGACGATGAAGTGCTGGAACGCACGACACGGTGCCTGACGGCGCTGGGCTTCCGGTGGTGCCTCGAAGACTACGGTCGTCCCAACGGGCTCCGACCCGTCCGCCTCCTGGGCGGCCTCAAGGAAGTCATGCGGTTTTTCCTCACCGTCGACCCGGCCATCACGCGCAAGCGCAACATCGAGGGTGTCGCTATCAAAGGCGACGCACCGCTGCGGGTTGTGTCCGTCGAGTCGCTCGGTGTGGACCTGCCCCTCTACGATATGACGACCGGCACTGGGGACTTCATCGCCAACGGCGTCGTCAGCCACAACTGCTTCGCCCGGCCCACCCATACCTACCTCGACTTCGATGCCGGGCGGGACTTCGAGACGAAGATCGTCGTCAAGGTCAACGCAGCCGAGCTCCTGCGGCGGGAGTTGCGGCGGGCTTCCTGGAAGGGAGAGCTCATCGCCATGGGGACCAACACCGACCCCTACCAGCGGGCGGAGGGCCACTACAAGCTGATGCGGTCGATCCTCACCGAGCTCAATGCCACACGCAACCCGTACTCCATCCTCACGAAGGGCACGCTGATCCAGCGGGACCTCGACCTGCTGGTGGAGGGGGCAGCCGTCACGGAGGTGAGCGCCAACTTCTCGGTGGGCACCGTGGACGAGAAGGTCTGGGGGGCCACCGAGCCGGGGACGCCGCACCCCATGAAGCGGCTCGAGGTCGTGAGGATGCTGAACGACGCCGGGGTGCCCTGCGGCGTCCTCATGGCGCCCATCCTGCCGGGGATCTCCGACGCACCGGAGCAGCTCGAGGCCACGGTGAGGGCGGCGGCGGAGGCGGGAGCCACGCACGTCACTCCCGTCACCCTCCACCTGCGGCCCGGGGTGAAGGAGGAGTTCCTGCCGTGGCTCGCCGAGAACCATCCCGAGCTGGTGACGAGGTACGGCAAGGCCTACCGGGGTTCCTATGCCCCGAAGGAGGTCACGGAGCCCATCGGCCGGCAGGTGGCGGAGCTGCGCCGCAGATACGGGGTCGCCCGGATCCGCCCGACCGGCGGCCGTGGCGGCGCTCCCCCACCGGCCGAGGCACCGGAGGCGCCCGCCGCGGAGGAGGCGGGCGAGCCTGCCGAGCAGATGGCCCTCGACCTGGGGGCCGCCCAGCCCCGCAAGGCCCCACCCCGCACCGCGCTGCGAAGGGTTCGGTAGGCGCTCCGGCCGTTCCAGCCGTCTCGGGAGGAGTGACCTCCGGCCCGTTCCATCCCTTCCCGACACCCGTGGTAGCGTGCCGCCCCGTGACGTTCGAGGCGGAGCTGACCCTGGCCCTGTGGACCACCGAGGCGGCCCGGTCGGTCGTACTGGGCGTCCGGGGCCATTCCGCAGCATCGGCACGGGTCGCGGGACGGGCACGGATCCTTGCGACCCGGTGCTCGGAACTGGGCGTGGCCCTCCAACCCGGCTACGCCGGTGAGCACGCCCGGTGGATGGGCCAAGTCGCCGGCACCAACGAGGACACCGGGGTCCTGGGCTGGTTCTTCCTGCAACGGATGGGCTCCTACGTTGACCTGCACAGTGAGGTGGTCCTGCCGAAGGGCTACTGGGCACGCCTCGTCGAACTCGGGGCCCCCGACGCCGCAGACGTCGCGCAGACCCTCGTGCGTGAGGGGCTGCCGTCGCCGCCGCCCCCGGAGTGGCCCGAGGTCCCGGTCGCGACCCCACCCAGCGAGGTCCACACCCGGTTCGGGATCATCGGCGACCCCCACGTCGGCAGCACGATGGGTGACCGCTTCCTCCCGCCGGTCATCACCGAGCTGAACAAGCAGGGCGTCGACTTCTCGGTCGCCATCGGGGACCTCACCCAGAGCGGGCGGGAAGAGCAATTCCACCAGGTCAAGGCGGAGCTCGACCAGCTCAGTTCACCGTACGAGGTCATCCTCGGCAACCACGACATGTGGGGCGGCGGCACCCCGTCGGCGGTCGGCATGGAGCGCTTCGTGTCGGTGTTCGACCGCTTGCCCTACGGCGTCCACGAAACCGGTCGCGCCCGCCTCATCCTCCTGAACTCTGCAGATCCCCAGGGATCGCCGTTCCCGCCGTTCGACATCGTCTCGGGGACGTTCACCAACCACCCCAACGAGGCGATCCCCGGCGGTTCGTTCTCCGAGGAGGTGATCGACTTCGCCTCGTCACTCGGTCCGGACGGACCCACCCTCATCGTGCTGCACCACCCGCCGCATCCGTACCTCGGCTTCCCGCCCCTGGTGTTCGGCCTCGACGCGCCGTCCACCACCGTGCTCAGGGATCTCGCCCACCGGACGAACGCCTGGGGCATCATCGCCGGCCACACGCATCGCTCGGCGCTGACGGACCTCGACGGCATCCCGGTCCTCGAGGTGCCCTCCCCCAAGGAATGGCCCTACGGCTACGGGATCGTGGAGGTCTCCGATCGCGGCTGGGCGTTCAACCTGCGTCCGGCGGGCAACAAGCAACTCGTCGCCGAGGCCAGCGTCGCAGCGAACGTGCTGATCCGCCGGTACGCCCGCGGACCGGACGAGGCGAGGGCGTTCTCGGCACCCGCCCCGGAGTAGCGTCCGGCGAAGGGTCCGGCTCCCCAGCGCGCCGAGCGGCCTAGAAGTCGAGCGGGATCCGCTGCCCCAGGCGCGTCGCCACCGTCAGGCGGGCGGATCCGGCCAGGACCGCAGCGTGGTAGACGGGATGGAACCACCACTGCACCCGGACCTCGAAGGCCCCCCGCTCGATGCCCCGGACGATCGCCTTCGCCACCCGGGGCGCCTCCATCACGGCCCACGCAAGGCCGGGCACCGCCTTCACCTTCGCCATCGGGAATCCCTCGGTGTCGACCGGGCCGGGGTTGACCATCATCACCTTGATGCCCGAGGTTGCGAGGTCATGCCAGAGCGACTCGGTCATGCCGACGAGGCCGAACTTGGAGGCGGTGTAGTCGGCGGAGCGGGGAATGGCGACCCTGCCCGCGATCGACGCCACGTTGGCGACCACCGGTAAGCGCGAGGTGCTGGGCGCCGCCTGCAGCAGGCCCAGGAGCTCCCGGGTGCAGAACATCGGCCCGAGCAGGTTGGTGCGGATGACCTGCTCCATGTCCTCCGATGTCGCCATCGTCAGCGGGCCGGCGGACCGGATGCCCGCGTTGTTGACCAGGACGTCGAGATGGTCTGCCTGCTCCGCCACGGTCTCGGCCAGATCCCGGACCTGACGGAGGTCCCCGACGTCGCAGACGACGTACTGGTGCGGATCCCCGCCCATCTCCTCGACGAGCAGTTTCAGGCAGTCCTCCCGCCGGGCCGCGACGAACACCCTCGCCCCCCGGCTCACCAGGTCGAGTGCCACGGCACGGCCGATGCCACTCGATGCTCCGGTTACCAGGGCTGTCCGGCCGGCCCAGCGAAGCCGCTGGCTCGGCCGGCTCACAGGCACGGCTCCAGTTCGTCTGGCGCCGTGGTGGCCCAGACCTCCGCCGGCGCCCCGCCGGCAACGACCCGGTACAGGGCCACCGAGCCTGCACCGAGCACGAGGCACCCGTCGTCCTCCAGGACCAGGCCGGTCGCCTCGTCGATCCCGAGCAGCCTGCCCTCGCCAACCGCAGGCCCGACCTGGGGTATCCGGTCCCGCCACCGGTCGAAGTGGGGCAGGACCACCAGATCCTCCAGCAGCCCGAGCCCGGGCTGCGTGGCGGCGGAGCCCGGGATGAGCATCCGGTCGCAGAGCACCATCGCCCCGGCACTCGACCCCGCTACCGTCGCCCCGGCGTCGAGGGCCTCCACCACGCCGGTCCAGGCGGGTGTCCCGGCCAGGACCGACCACAGGTGGCGCGGGTCCCCACCGGCGATATAGAGGAAACGGACGGAAGCCAGGCGGTCCCGCCAGGCGGGATCCTCGGCGTCGACCCGTGAGAGCACCGGGGCGGCTTCGACCTCGCCGCCAAGGGCCTTGAAATGCCGGCGGGCGGTGGCGACAGCCATGTCGGGATGGTCCT
>DASPZW010000509.1:0-6503 GCA_035636055.1 Actinomycetota bacterium | reverse complement strand
GGCCGCGGGTGTGCTCAAGCTCCTGAACGATCTCCTCGTCGAGGGGGCCTGGATGAAGACCGACCCGCAGATCGTGACCGCGGCGATCAGGCTCGCCCGCACCTACGCCGAGTACCACCTCGAGCGCCGCCTGCGCTCCGCAACCGCGGGCGAGGCCCTGGCGGCGAAGCGGTAGCGGTGCCCGCCGGCCTTGGAGGCTACGTTTCAATCTCGGCGGCGGTGGCCCCGGGGTCGGCCGGCTTCGCCGGGACGGGGGG
The DNA here is from genome assembly GCA_035636055.1 of Actinomycetota bacterium. Lineage (GTDB taxonomy): Bacteria > Actinomycetota > CADDZG01 > JAHWKV01 > JAOPZY01 > JAOPZY01. The sequence goes on along the minus strand of DASPZW010000509.1, from coordinate 6,246 downwards.
AGGCTTGACGTCCACGGACAGGATCCGCCGGCGGTCCACGTTCGCCACCCGCAGCGTCCAGCCCTTCACGGGGATGATGTCGCCCCGGCGGGCGAGGCGGCCGAGCTTCTCGAGAATGAACCCGGCGATGGTCTCGTAGTCGCCCTCGGGCAGCTCCAGTCCGGTGGCGTCGGCAAGTTCGTCGGGGCGCATCGTGGCCGGGACCCGGAAGCCGCCGGGCACCTTGCGGACGCCGGCACGCTCGTGGCGGTCCGACTCGTCCCGGATCTCGCCCACCAGTTCCTCGAGGATGTCCTCCAGCGTGATGATGCCGGCCGTGGCGCCGAACTCGTCCAGGACGATGGCGAGGTGGGTACGGTTGCGCTGCATCTGCACCAGCAGCTCGTCGAGCGGCAACGACTCGGGCACGTAGAGCGCCTCCCGCATGACCTCGCCCGCCGTCACCACGGGCCGGCGCCGGGCCGCACGGATCATGTCCTTGATGTGGATCCACCCGACGTACTCGTCCGGGCGCTCCCGCCACACCGGGAACCGGGAGTAGCCGGTCTGCTCGGCGATGTCGAGGACGCCGTCAAGCTTGGCGTCCGCCGGGATGGCCACCACCGACACCCGGGGGACCATCGCCTCAACGGCGCGTCGCTCCGGGAACTCCAGGGTCCGGGTGAGCAGCTCGCTCTGCCCAGGCTCGATCGAGCCACCGCGGCGGGACTCCTCGACGATGAGGGCCAGCTCCCCGGGGGTGTGGGCGCTCGAAATCGTGAGCGACTTCACGCCGAGGCGGCGCAGGACCACCCGGGAGCTGCGCTCGATCAGCCAGATTAGGGGGCGCAACAGGGTCACGAAGGTCCGGAGCGGGCCGGCGACGGCCAGGGCGATGCCCTCGGGCCGCGTGAGGGCGAGGTTCTTGGGGACCATCTCGCCGATCACCACCTCGAGGAACGTGATGAGCACGAAGGCGATGACCGCAGCGACCGCATGGGTGGCCACGGTGTGCACCCCGTGCGGCAGCGCCGCGAAGGCCTTCGCAAGGACGTGCGCAAGTGCCGGCTCCCCGATGGCGCCCAGGCCGAGGGCTGTGAGCGTGACGCCGAGCTGGGTGCCCGACAGCATGATGTTCAGTTGGGCGACGGCCTTCTGGACGCTCACGGCCCGGCGGCTGCCCCGGGAGACCATCTCCTTGATGCGGGTCCGGCGCAGGCTCACCAGCGCGAATTCCCCAGCGACGAAGAAGGCGTTCGCAGCGATCAGCAAGCCGATGCTTGCGATCTTCCAGGCGGTCACGACATGGTCCCGAGGGTTCCCGGCGGTCGGTTTCCAGCGACTCTACCCGTAACGGCCGAGAACCAGGCCCTACCCCGCATGGCATGATGACGCTCCATGACCGGACCAAGCCTCGACACCATCGTCAACCTCGCCAAACGGCGGGGCATCGCGTTCGGATCCTCCGAGATCTACGGGGGGCTTCGCTCGACGTGGGACTACGGCCCCCTCGGCGTCGAACTGAAGGACAACGTCAAGCGGGCCTGGTGGCGGGCGATGGTCCAGCTCCGGGAGGACGTCGTGGGCCTCGACGCCGCCATCCTCATGCACCCCAGGGTATGGGAGGCCTCGGGCCACGTCGAGTCGTTCACCGACCCGCTGGTCGAGTGCATGAGCTGCCACCACCGCTTCCGGGCCGACCACCTGTCCGACCCCCCGGTGTGCCCCGACTGCGGCAACCGTCAGTTCACCGACGCCCGCAACTTCAACCTCATGTTCAAGACCTACGCCGGCCCGGTCGAGGACTCTGGCGCACTCGTGTGGCTGCGGCCCGAGACCGCCCAGGGAATCTTCGTCGACTTCACGCAGGTGATGGCCTCCTCCCGCAAGAAGCTGCCCTTCGGGATCGCCCAGCGGGGCAAGTCTTTCCGCAACGAGATCACGCCCGGCAACTTCATCTTCCGCACCCGCGAGTTCGAGCAGATGGAGCTGGAGTACTTCGTCAAGCCGGGCGAGGACGAGGCAGCCCACCAGTACTGGATCGACGAACGCTTCGCCTGGTACATCCGCCACGGCATCCGCCCGGAGAAGCTTCGCTTGCGCGAGCACGACCCCGACGAGCTGTCCCACTACTCCAAGCGCACCGTCGACATCGAGTACGAGTTCCCCTGGGGATGGGCGGAGCTCGAGGGCATCGCCAACCGGGGCGACTACGACCTCTCCCAGCACGCCAAGTTCTCGGGTCAGGACCTGTCCTACTACGACCAGGAGGCCGGCGAGCGCTACATCCCGTACGTCATCGAGCCCTCCGCCGGGGCCGACCGGGGGCTGCTGGCCTTCCTGGTCGACGCCTACCGGGAGGAAGAGGTGACGACCGCCTCGGGGAAGGTGGAGCACCGCACCGTGCTGGCCCTCCACCGGGACCTGGCCCCCTACAAGGCGGCGGTGCTGCCCCTCTCGCGCCACGACAGCCTCGTCCCGAAGGCGAAGGAGGTCGCGTCGGCACTGCGGCCTCGCTTCATGATCGACTACGACGACGCCGGGTCGATCGGCCGGCGGTACCGCCGGCAGGACGAGATCGGCACGCCCTACGCCGTGACGGTGGACTTCGACTCGCTGGACGACAACGCAGTGACCGTGCGCGACCGGGACTCGATGGCCCAGGAGCGTATCCCGATCGCCAATCTTGTGGCGTATCTCAACGAAAGGCTGGTGGGGACATGAGCTCGGATGCCCAGATCGTCAACGGAAGCGTGCTCCGCAGGGGCGCCCCGATGGAGGGAGCCTACGTGCGAGTACTGGGGCCCTCGGGCGAGTTCGTCAACGAACGCCGCACGGGCCCCGAGGGCACGTTCAAGCTCCACCTGATCCCCGCCACCTGGACGTTCATCGCCTTCGGCCCGGGGACCGCCCGCATCGAGCGGGAGGTCACCATCGAGGCCGGGGCAGACCAGGATGTCTCATTCGATCTGGGAGGAACCGCAAGTGATGGCTAAGGCAACGAAGACGACAACGGCGGAGACCACCGCCACGGCAACGAAGAAAGCCGGCTCGACTCGGGCCCCGAAGTTCGTCTACGACTTCGAGCAGGGCAACCGGGACATGAAGGACCTGCTCGGCGGCAAGGGCGCCAACCTCGGCGAGATGACGAGCGTCGGCTTGCCCGTGCCCCACGGGTTCACCATCACCACCAAGGCCTGCAACGAGTACCTGCACGCGGGTGGCCTGCCCGAGGGAGTCATGGACCAGGTGGGCCGCCACATGAAGGCCCTCGAGAAGAAGATGGGACGGCGCTTCGGCGACCCCAAGAACCCCCTCCTGGTCTCGGTGCGTTCGGGGGCCAAGTTCTCGATGCCCGGCATGATGGACACCGTCCTCAACCTCGGCCTGAACGACGAGACCGTCCAGGGCCTCGCCGCCAGCCACAACGACGAGCGCTTCGCCTTCGACGCCTACCGGCGCTTCGTCCAGATGCTCGGCCGGATCGTCATGGGTGTGCCCGGAGAGGCCTTCGAGCACGAGATCGAGGCGGTCAAGCGGGCACAGGGCTACGGGTCCGACACCGAGCTGACCCTCGAAGAGCTGCGGACCCTGATGACCCGCTTCAAGGAGATCGCCGCCGCCGAGGCCGGCGTCGCCTTCCCCGACGACCCGATGGTCCAGCTCGAGATGGCCATCCGTGCCGTGTTCGAGTCGTGGAACGGCGAGCGGGCCGTCATCTACCGCCGCAAGAACAAGATCGCCGGCGACCTCGGCACCGCGGTCAACGTCCAGGCGATGGTCTTCGGCAACATCGACGACAACTCGGGCAGTGGCGTGGCCTTCACGCGGGACGCCTCCACCGGAGAGAAGAAGTACCTGGCGGAGTACCTGCCGCAGGCCCAGGGCGAGGATGTCGTCTCGGGGGCACGCACCCCGCTGCACCTCGACGAGCTGCAGCGCCGTGACCCCGCGTCCTACAAGGAACTCGTCAAGGTCATGCAGACCCTGGAGCGCCACTACCGGGACATGTGCGACATCGAGTTCACGGTCGAGCAGGGCAAGCTCTGGATGCTGCAGACGCGGGTCGGCAAGCGGACCGCCCCCTCTGCGGTGAAGATCGCCGTGGACCTGGTGAAGGAGCGGCTGATCTCCAAGGAGGAGGCAGTCCTGCGGGTGGACCCAGCGTCCCTCGACCAGATGCTCCACCCGCAGTGGGACCCCGAGGCCGACATCCACGTCGTGGCCAAGGGTCTCAACGCCTCCCCCGGCGCGGCGGCCGGCAAGGCGGTCTTCGACGCCCGCACCGCGATGGAGTGGGCCGCAGCCGGCGACCGCGTCATCCTGGTCCGGCCGATGACCGAGCCGGACGACGTCGGCGGCATGTACGCCGCCCAGGGGATCCTGACGTCCCGGGGCGGCAAGACCTCCCACGCCGCGGTCGTGGCCCGCGGTGCCGGCAAGCCGTGCGTCTGCGGGGCGGAGTCGCTGCACATCGACCTCGCGGAGCGCCGGTTCAGCGTCGGCGACACGACGGTCGTCGAGGGCGACGTCATCGCTATCGACGGCTCGACGGGGCGGGTCGCGGTGGGCGACGTGCCGCTGGTGCAGCCCAAGCTCTCCGGGGACCTGGAGAAGATCCTCCGCTGGGCCGACGCCATCCGCCGCCTCAAGGTCCGCACCAACGCCGATACCCCCGAGGACGCCGCCAAGGCCCGCAGCTTCGGGGCGGAGGGCATCGGCCTCGCCCGCACCGAGCACATGTTCCTCGGGGACCGCCTCCCGGCCGTCCAGCGCATGATCCTCGCCCGGACCGCGGAGGAGGAGCAGGCGGCGCTCAAGGAGCTGCTCGACCTGCAGCGGGGCGACTTCGCCGGCATCTTCGAGGCGATGAGCGGCCTGCCGGTGACGATCCGCCTCCTCGACCCGCCGCTGCACGAGTTCCTGCCGTCCTCCAAGGAGCTTGAGCTCGACCTCAAGCAGCTGGAGTTCGACCTCAAGTCGGCACCGGCAGAGGAGCGAGCCCGCCTGGAGAAGGAGATCGCCGAAAAGGTCGACCTGCTCGGCAGCGTGGAGCGCCTCGAGGAGTCCAACCCGATGCTCGGCATGCGGGGTGTGCGCCTCGGCGTCATGCGGCCCGGCCTCTACGCCATGCAGGTCCGGGCCATCGTGGAGGCCGCCTGCGACGTGAAGGAGAAGGGCGGCCGCCCTGTCGTCGAGATCATGATCCCGCTCGTGGCCATCCGAGAGGAACTCGAGATGATGCGAGCGGAGGCGCAGGGGGTCGTGGCGCAGGTCCTCAAAGAACGCCGCAAGAGGATCGACGTGATGATCGGGACCATGATCGAGCTGCCCAGGGCGGCCCTGGTCGCGGGAGAGATCGCCGAGGTCGCCGAGTTCTTCTCCTTCGGCACCAACGACCTCACCCAGACGACCTTCGGCTTCTCCCGTGACGACGTCGAGGGCAAGTTCCTGACGGCCTACCTCGAGAAGGGACTGTTGAAGACCAATCCCTTCGAGAGCCTCGACCAGGCAGGGGTGGGCCGCCTCATCAACATCGCAGTGGCTGAGGGCCGCTCGGCCCGTCCCGGGCTCAAGGTGGGCATCTGCGGGGAGCACGGCGGCGATCCGGCATCCGTGGAGTTCTGCCACCGCTCCGGCCTCGACTACGTGTCGTGCTCGCCCTTCCGGGTGCCGGTGGCGCGCCTCGCCGCGGCCCACGCGGCGCTGAAGGAGTCCGGAGTGGGAGCCTCGGAGACCCGCTGACCAGGCCTCGGTCGCCGGTGGAGCCGGGGGAGCCGGCCGGGCTGGACATCACCCTTGCCCGGCCGGTTGAGATCGCCTGGGTGATGGCGGCGCTGTCCCACGCCCTGGTCGAGATGCTGGGCATCAACTCGGCGCCGTTGCTGGCGCTGGCCGAGTTGAACGACGCCCTGCTCCGGGTGCCGTGGCTGGGGAGGATCCGCAACTCCGATGCCCCGGCGTTCTCGGTGGGCCTGGACGGGATCGAGGAGGAGGCGGTCCACATCTTCCTCTCGGAGGACACCGAACCGCTGCCCGGCGAGCCTGGCTCGTTCCGGGTGCCGCACGTCGACGAGGGTGGGTTCCGCCCCGGCATGCGCGCCCGGATTCGCCCCGCGGACTCGCTGCTGGGCCACGCCGTCGCGGCTGCGGTGGCGGTTGCGCTCGCCCAGGAGGCCGGCGGCGTGATCACCGACGAGGACGAGGGCTGGGTGGAGGCGTCCGCCGGGTCGTCCCACCACAGCCCGGAGGAGTTCCTGGCCGCCC
>DASPZW010000508.1:0-4387 GCA_035636055.1 Actinomycetota bacterium | reverse complement strand
ATATCTTGTGGAGAAAGGATCGGTGGCGGTGGACGGAGTGAGTCTGACCGTGGCGGGGCTGAAGGGGGAAGCGTTTTCCATTGCACTCATCCCCCACACGCTCACGGCGACGACCCTGTCGGACAAGGCGCCGGGCGACGTCGTGAACCTCGAGGTCGACATCCTCGCAAAGTACGTGGAGTCGCTGCTCGGGGCCCAGAGAGGAGACAGATGAGTTTCGCCACCATCGAGGACGCCCTGGCGGACATCGCCGCCGGCAGGATGATCATCGTCGTCGACGACGAGGAGCGGGAGAACGAGGGCGACTTCATCACCGCCGCGGAGACCGTCACCCCCGAGCAGGTGAACTTCATCGCCCGCGAGGCCGGCATCCAGCTCTGTGTCGGACTCACCCGGGAACGCTTCGAGCAGCTCGGCATCCCGATGATGGTCGCCGACAACACCGCCCCGCACCAGACCGCCTTCGGCGTGACCGTCGACCTGAAGGTGCCCTTGCACAGCGGCTCGAGCGCCTTCGACCGGGCGGCGACGATCCAGGCCCTGGCCAACCCCGCCACCCGGCCGTCCGACCTGGTCCGGCCCGGCCACGTCTTCCCCCTGCGGGCGGTCGAGGGCGGCGTGCTGCGCCGCTCCGGCCACACCGAGGCCTCGGTGGACCTGGCCCGCCTGGCGGGCCTGCAGCCGGCGGGTGTCCTCGCCGAGATCGTCCACCCCGACGGCACGATGGCCCGGGTCCCGTACCTCCAGGAGGTGGCCATCCGCCACGCGCTGAAGATGGTGACGATCAAGGACCTCATCGCCTACCGCCACCAGCGCGAGCGCCTGGTCGAGCCGGTCTCGATGGCGAAGATGCCCACGGCGTTCGGCACCTTCGAGTGCCACGTCTACCGCTGCCTGACCGACGGCCAGGAGTACGTGGCCTTCGTGAAGGGCGAGGTGGCCGGCAGGCCCGACGTGCTCGTCCGGGTCCACTCGCAGTGCCTCACCGGCGACGTGTTCCAGTCGTCGCGGTGCGACTGCGGCGCCCAGCTGCGCGAGGCCATGCTGCGGATCGAGGCCGAGGGGGCCGGGGTCCTGCTCTACATCATGGCCCACGAGGGCCGCGGCATCGGGCTCATGCACAAGATCCGGGCCTACAGCCTCCAGGAGCAGGGCCGAGACACCGTCGAAGCCAACACCGAGCTCGGCTTCAAGCCCGACCTGCGGGACTACGGGCTGGGGGCACAGGTGCTCGCCGACCTCGGCATCACGTCGATGCGGCTCATGACGAACAACCCCGCCAAGTACGCGGGCCTGGAGGGCTACGGCCTGTCGATCTCGGAGCGCGTCGCCCTGGAGACCCACCCGACCCCCGAGAACATCGCCTACCTCCGCACCAAGCGGGACCGCCTGGGCCACCTGCTCGAGGGCCTCGACCGGTGAGGAACCTCCAGGGCGACCACGAGGGCGCCGTTCTGCGCATCGGCGTCGTCGTCAGCCGCTTCAACGAGTCGGTGACCGGCGCCCTCCTCAAGGGGGCGCTCGAGGGGCTGGAGGAGGCGAAGGTCCCGTCGGAGGCCGTCACCGTCGTGTCCGTCCCGGGGGCCTTCGAGCTGGCCGGGACCGCCGGGCGCCTGGCCTCCTCGGGCACGGTCGACGCCGTCGTGTGCCTCGGCGCGGTCATCCGGGGCCAGACCGAGCACTTCACGTTCGTCGCCGCCGCCGCCCAGGAGGGCATCCTCCGCGTCAGCCTCGACACGGGCATCCCGATCACCTTCGGCGTGCTCACGACCGACGATTTCGAGCAGGCGGAAGCCCGGGCGGGGGGTCAAGCCGGCAACAAGGGCTACGAGGCCGCCCTCGATGCCGTCGAGATGGCGAACCTCTACCGGAGTTTGGCCGCGGGCCCGGGAGCGGGATAGGGTCGGCACCATGGACGCGTCGCTCCCGAACGTCATCCTCGGCTGGCTGCTCAACTGGGCGAGCTGCCCCGAGGCCAAGCTGAGCTCGACCCGCAAGGCCGAGGCCGCGGCAGCCCGCCTTGCCGCGACCGAGGGCATCGTGGTGCTGTCGGGCGCCACGAAGGAGGACCTTGCGGCCGCCCTGGACCAGGCACTCCAGCAGTTCCCCCGCCTGTGCCCGGACGTCCCCGAGGAGCGCCGCCTCCGGATGGCGGCCCGGCTCGCCCGGATCCTGCAGAGCGACCGCATCGACTGGGCGCTGCAGGAGGGCGTCGCCGGCGGCGCCCCCGCTCCTACCGAGTGACTCCCCGCTAAACTCGCTCACGTCATGCTCAAGCTCGTCATCCCCAAGGGAAGCCTCGAGGCCCAGACGCTGGCCCTGTTCGAGGCTGCCGACATCCGCCTGGTGCGCGGCAGCGACCGCGACTACCACGGCAGCGTCGACGACCCCCGCATCCAGCAGTTCTCGCTGCTCAGGCCCCAGGAGATCCCCCGCTACGTCGAGGACGGCTTCTTCGACCTCGGCCTGACCGGGCTCGACTGGGTGCTGGAGACGGGCGCCACCGTCGCGACGGTCGCCGAGCTGCCGTACTCGAAGGCCTACGTCGGCGGGAGGGTCCGCATCGTCGTGGCGGTCTCCGAGGCGTCGGGCATCGACGAGCCGCACCAGATCAAGCCGGACTCCCGCATCTCGACGGAGTACGTCGAGCTCACCCGCCGGTACTTCCAGGAGCTCGGGATCCCGGTCAAGATCTTCCTCTCCTACGGTGCCACCGAGGCCAAAGTGCCCACCATCGTCGACGCCGTCGTCGAGGTGACCGACACCGGCAGCACGCTCAGGCGCCATGGCCTGAAGATCGTCCACACCATCCTGGAGTCACCCACCCTGCTGATCGCCAACCCGGCAGCGTACGCGGATCCCCGCAAGCGCCAGGCCATCGAGGAGCTGAAGATCCTCATCCTCGGGGCTATCAACGCCCGGGGGAAGGTGCTCATGAAGCTGAACGTGCCGGGCCAGTACCTGCAGGCCGTCCTCGACGCGTTGCCGTCCATGCGGGCGCCCACCGTCTCCAAGCTTGCCGACCAGTCGTACTACGCCCTCGAGACGGTCGTGGAGAGGCGGGTCGTCAACATCCTCATCCCCCGGCTCAAGAGCATCGGGGCCAGGGACATCCTGGAGCTGCCGATCACCAAGATCGTCGAATAGGCCGCTTCGCTGACACGTGGCCATCAGCCCAGGTACGATGCTTGCATCGCGCGCGGCTGTTGTGCGGGGCGTTCACAGGTGCTACTTTCATTTGGTGCTGACTATCGGCGTTAGGGAGGTCTATGGCAGGAATTGAGTTCTCCCGCGGGGGGAGTGGTCTTCGATCGTAGCTGAGTACCGGATCAACGACCGTATCCGGTCCCCCCAAGTGCGAGTAGTTGGGCACGACGGCCAGCAGGTTGGGATCATGCCGACCGCGACGGCCCTGGCTCGGGCGAAAGAATTGGATCTCGACCTGGTGGAGGTTGCGCCCCAGGCCGATCCTCCCGTTTGCCGGATCATGGACTTCGGCAAGTGGAAATACGAGCAGGACGTACGGGCCAAAGAGTCGCGCAAGAAGCAGTCCCAGGTGATCGTCAAGGAGATGAAGTTCCGCCCCAAGATCTCCGACCACGACTTCAGCATCAAGAAGGGCCACGTCGAGCGGTTCCTCGAGGAGGGCGACAAGGTCAAGGTCACGATCATGTTCCGGGGCCGGGAGATGGCCCACACGGAACTCGGGGCCAAGCTGCTCGACCGCCTCGCCAGGGATCTGGGCGAGATCTCGCAGGTCGAGGCAGCGCCGAAGCAGGATGGACGCAACATGACGATGGTCCTCTCACCGGTGAAGCGGGTCACGAAGCCGCCGCCAAAGGAGTCGAGGGAGCCCCACAAGGGGCGCCCGGCGACCCCGGCTGCCAACGGTCCCTTCGGCTCCATTGGGCCCGGGGCGAGCATTGCAGGCGGCCCGGCGACGAACGGTCCGGTGGCGGACACCACCGCCGGCGAGGTAGAGAAGGCAGGAGCGTAGAGAAGACATGCCCAAGATGAAGACGCACAGTGGTGCCAAGAAGCGGATCAAGCGGACGGGATCGGGAAAGTTCCTACGCGCGCAGGCTGGGGTGCGGCACCTCCTCGAGCACAAGTCGGGGCAGCGCCGCCGTGCTCTCCAGCGGGAAGCCCCCCTGTCGCCCGGCGATGCACGCCGGGTCCGGAAGCTGTTGGGGGACTAGGCCATGGCACGAGTCAAGCGGGGGGTTCACAAGCGCAAGCACCGGCGCAAGGTGCTGGAGGCGGCGTCGGGCTACCGCGGCGTGCGCAGCCGCCACTTCCGGGCAGCCAAGGAGCAGATGCTCCACTCGCTCACCTATGCCTACCGGGACCGCCGGGACAAAAAGGGCCAGTTCCGCCGCCTCTGGAT
>DASPZW010000507.1:0-6337 GCA_035636055.1 Actinomycetota bacterium | reverse complement strand
GAGCGTCGGGTGACCTTTATCCAGCGGGCGCTGCCTGTTTCGCCCCCCCACTGCCGCACGCCCCCCAGGGGGCGCTTGGCCTGTTCATGGCTCGGTCCCGCCACCAGTATTGTCGGCCCGGCCGACGGCTCACGTCCCGAGATTTGGGGATTGGCGTCCCGGGGTCTTTGAAAAGATGTCTCCGGACCTGGGCTTTTTGGGTTTTCTGCCATCCCCCACGAGGGCCGAGGGACGAGGACAAGGGCATGTTGAAAAGGTGGGAGGAAACTCCCACAAAAGCTCTTCCCGCCCGGTAGCCCAGGTTGATTGGGCACTAGAATAGAACATATGTTCGCTCATGTCAAGCGTCAGAACTAGCTAGTCTCGCCTTCAAGGGCTTGAGCGCGGGCGCGTGGGTTCGGATCGGCTCTCCACTGGTTTCTGGTCGCTGGCTGTCAAGCAGCCAGCGACAAGGGCTGGCGCCGATGATGCTGGTCCAAGGCGAGCGAGTTGACCATGAGGGCATACCCGAGAAGATTCACGAGCTGCCGGGCATACCCCACGCTGTGGGCTCGCCGGAGGTAGAGACTGTCCTCTAACCCCCGGTTGATGGACTCGGCATCGCTGCGCCGCCCATACAAACGTTTGAAGTCAGGATCATCCGGCGGGATCGGGCGCACATGCTCTGTTCGGTTGAACTTGCGAGCCGCATCGACCTTATTGGCGTGGAGCCGCACCATGATCGTCTTGCCGCCGTAGGCGTCAGGCAATGCCACCTGGTTATACCAGCGGTACGGGCCGGACCTGTCCTGGAAACGCAGGGTTCGAACGCGGCGGAGCTTGACGAACTCGTGCTTGCCATCATCGGTTGAGTTCTCGAGGCCGATGGCGCCACTGCGGGCCACGAGCCGAAGGATCCGAACAGAACCGTCGCCAAGAAGGATGGGCCGGTCCTCGATGTGGATGGTTCTCTCGTAGCGCCCTCTGACGCTCCTGAGTTCCTTCGAACGGCCGGCCGAGCCGCTGACGCGGTTGATCGGCAACAGGCCGAGCTCCCGCAGAAGGGTCTGATGGTGGACGCCCCGCAGGGCTGTGTCGTAGATAACACCTTGGGCGCCAGGGACCAATGGCCGGAGTCGGGCGAAGCACTGCATCGCCGCGGCCGCCTCCGCCTGTTTGCCCGGGACCCAGTCCATGTCGAGGATGATCCGTCCTCGCGCCTCGGCGGAGCGCGCGGCAACGATTACGAACTTGGTGCCAAATGCCACAGTCCCACCTCCCTCGAAATGCAGGCTGGCATCTGGCTCATGGCGAACCTGGTGGACCGGTCTTTGGATCCACCCGCTTGTCGCCGAGTCGGCCACTGAAGAGCGGACTGATCACTTTTCCGTCCGCATGGAGTAGGCGGGTTAGGTCAGGGTGCGTCCACGACCCCGCCCCACTCGGATCGAGCAACCCGAGCTGCCGAGCCTGGGTCGCCGCAAGCTCACGGTGGGTCATACCGAGACGAGCCAGCACGACAGGGCTGGAGAGGTAGCGATTCCGCCCGTAGAGGTAGTGGTGCCGCCGCATCGGCCGGGAGGGAAGCCGCATCTTCGGGTCGTCAGGGAATTGCCTCTTGACCGCTCGACGCATGACCTTCCACACCACTCGGTGGGCGAGCTCGGCCTCTACCTGGCGAGCGCTGCCGTACACGCTGATGAGCGCCTCGTAGACCAGATACATATAGTCCGGGTAGTCCCGAGGCCGGCCGCCCTCACTCTGCCGCGGCCGAGGGACGAGCAGGGCAAGCTCGTAGAGGGCCGGGTTTCGCAGGATGGCCTCGACCCGGTCGAGGGTGGCGACTCCGGGGGAGTAGTCGGCTGGGCTCGGTCTGGCCGATATCTCGACATCCTGGCGCCAGGCCAGGTGGGATCCGCGTTGCTCAGGTTCCCGCGGAGGCCAGCATGCGCGAGGCTGCGTGCTCGCGGCGTTCGGCTGTGGACGGGTGTCGTTATCGAACTCGGAGACCCTGGACCTTGTCATGCTCATACCAGATCAGCGTAGCTCGCGCCTTTGGGATGCCCCAGCCACCCCCGTCACGTCGAACCACAAATCCCTGGGGTGCTCGCGACGCAGCCCCGCCCATGGGTGGGCAGGACTTGGCATCGCCCGTCACAAGCGCGTCCGACTGCTGCCTTCGGAATGTCAACGCGGACATCCCGGTGCTGGTAACGACGGCCGCGAGCCTGGTCCTGGCCTTCGACGGGCTACGCCTGGAGCTCCGGCTCGGGATGGGTCCCCTGCGGGGAACAGGCTCGGGGTTGGGCCGAAATTCGGCTCTGACGGTTAGCGGAGCCGTAGCCTCAAGGCCAAGGACGACCGAGAAGGTGGCCATGGGTTGGACAGGCAAGAGCAGGCAGTGATCTCGCAACTTGAGAATCACCCTGCGCCCAACCTTCCTGGGCGGCGATCCCCTTGCCGTCTTCGACCGTCTCTGCCGGCCAACGCTTGTCAAGGAAGGGCGCGAGGTCTTCGCCTCAGGTAATCCGCTGGATGCGAAGATGTGGGTCAGTCGCTTGCTCGGGAGGTTCTCGAACCCTCCGACAGTCGGCGAGGCCGATACCGCCGAGGCGATCGGGGGCAGGTTCGTCCCGGTTGCCCAGAAGCGCCGCACGCCCGAGGCGCAGATGTGCCTGCGTGCGTTGGCAGCCGTCGCGGGCGACGGGCTTGCCGGCGGCCCGGAAGGCTCTTTCCAGCCTGCCGGAGGGCGCAGCCGGCAACCCGTGGCGGGGCCGGCCGCTCAGGAGACCGGTGTGATCACCGCCATGACCGGCACGCCTGTCAAACCAGCGGCCGACGGCTGGGCGAGCTCGCCACCTGCGCCGCCACCGGCGAATCCCGCGGGCCCTCCGCCGATGCCGCCGGCGCCAGAACCGGGACGTGGGGTACAGAATTGCCACGGACCGCAGCTGCCGCCGGGCGCCCCGGCCTGGAAGGTCACACCCATGACCTGAAGGGGTGCGTTGACGCTGCCGGTTGCCCCAGTCCGCCAGGCGGATTCACGGAGGCGCCAAGGCCGACAACCGTGTTACCCCCGGCTCCCGCCGGTCGCCGTGACGAGGGGTTTCCCCGTCGGCGACACGAACGCACTGAGCTCCTCGCGTTTCCGTTCACCGATGCATCCGTACCGCCGCTGCCCCCGACCCGACCGTGACGCACGTAGACAGCGCCAGGCACGACCGGCAGGACCGCTCGGGCGTATCCCCCTGGCCGCCGCCCCGACGCCGGCGTTGTTCCAAGACGGAGAGGCCGCCGCCCCCCGCCGCCCGAGGACTCCACGAGGACGTGGCCGACCGCGAGCAGAGCGACAAAAGTGCCGCTACTCCGAAACACTGAGTCACTGGGCGAGCCGGACCTTCCTCTCTGGGTTTGCCGCGAGCACCAGCCTGAGAAGGGACCCTCGTCGGTCAGGGAAGCGCACCCCGTTGCCTGCTCGCCGTAAGCCGTATCGTCCCGTGTCCCGGGCTGGCATTGGCATCTTGGCGATCAGACGAGGTTTGACGGGCGGTCAGCGGGCCAGTCCGCTCGTGCTCTCTTGACAACGGATCCTCAATATCCACCAGCCTGGTTGCCGCGGCGGCGCGGCAAGATATCAAACCAGCGCAGTCAGGGGCGCGGGATCTCTCACAGTTTCGAGCTGGCCCTTCGTACACCGGAGCAGCTCGGCGGCAACTGCGCCTGGCGAGATTTCTTCGCGACCCGGGCGAAATTGATCGCTTTTTGTCGGTGGTCGTCGGTAATCTCATCGGTGTAAGTCCTAGGAGCGGGCTCTGGTGCGCTCCACGCCGGATAAGAAAGCGGTTGAGCATGGCGAACTCGGGCGAGCAGCAAGAATCTCAGGCCACGGAGCTCCGCGTCTTCTCGTACGCGGTGGCGGACAAGGCAGCCCTGTACCTGGAGATCGTCGAGGCGCTCATGGTCGCCCGGGAGCGCTTCCGCCTCCAACTCCGGCCATCCGAGGTCGTCCGTGAACTGCGGATTGCCGGGCACGACCGCAGCGTCGACGAGGTCAGCCCCGCCCTCGAGCAGCTCTCAGAGTGGGGCAATGTTTCCCACTTCTACGACAGCGCGTCGCCCGAGACCCTCGCCGAGTTCTATGGCAAGCGGTACCTCTACCAGCTCACCCAGCCTGGCTGGGCAGCCCACGAAGGGGTCCGCGCTGTCCAGCGGACGGGGCTCGCCGCCTCCGGCCGCCTATCGGGCGTGCTCCTGCCCGCCGTTGTCGAGCGCCTCGAGGCCCTCCGCACCGCCGGAGCGGAGGATCCCCTCGACGGGCCGCGCCTCTACAGCCTGTGCATGGACCTGTTCGCGGTGTTCTCCGAGCTGGCCGACAACTCGGCCCGGTACATGAGCGATCTCGCCGTCCAGGTGAGCGACCTCGCGGGGGACGACAACCGCTTCCTCGCGTACAAGCGGGCCGTCTTCGCGTACCTGAACGACTTCGTTGCCCGCTTCGCCGAGATCCTGCCCCGCATCCAGTGGCTGGTCGGCTACCTCGACGCCGGCATCGACCGGCTCCTGGCTGCGGCCGCCAGCTCCGACGTTGCGCCGACGCTTTCCGGCACGGACGAGGGGCCGCTCGACGAGCTGCGGGACCGGTGGTCGGGCGTCGTCGGGTGGTTCCTCACGGAGGGCGACCGACTCCCGATTGCCGACTCGCTCCGCCTCGCCATGCTGGAGGCGCTCAACCGGATCCTGTTCGCTGTGGACCGCCTCAACGAGCGTCACCTGCGCCGGGCCTCTCGGGAGGCCGACTTCGTCCAGCTTGCCCGCTGGTTCGGTGCCCTGGGCGATGCCGACCCGCACCTGCTCTGGGACCAGGCGTTCGGCCTCTGGGGCGCCCGTCATTTCACGCAGCTCGCCGGCGACGAGGACGTCGAGCGACGTCGCAGCTTCTGGGAGGCACAGCCAGTGGACATCGCCCCCCGCCTGCGAGCAACGGGGCGCCGTGCCCTGCCGGGACGGCCGGGGACCGGGGCCGACTACCGGGCGGTGAAGCTGGCGAAGGTGGCGGCCTTGCGGGCGCTCCACGCGCAAGCCGCCGCGGCGGTCGAGCGCCTCGCTGCCTGCACGCCGACGCGCCTGTCCGACCTCCGACTGCTCGACCGCCACGAGTTTGCACAGTTCCTCGGCCTGATCGACGCTGCCCTGGCCACCCCGCCCGGCCCCGGTGGGATGCGCAGCGCCGTGACGCCCATGGTCGTCCTCACGCTGCGGCCGGTCGTCCCACCTGCCTGGGCGACCATCCGCACGGGTGCGGGCCGGTTGCGCTGCCCCGATCACGTTCTATCGGTGTCCCTGGCGGAGCGAGCAGCGGTGGAGGCGATCGGATGAGGGCTGGAACCGGAGGCGATCCTCGGCCTGCGATCCGCTCGCTGCTGGCCTCGCCGCTCATCGGCTCCGAGTCGCCGGAGGCGTTGGCGGAGGTGCGCCGGCACCGCCAGGACATTGAGCGCTTCTTCGGCGACGAGCTCGGGTACCGCCTCGACGCCAGCCGTCCGGGCCTGGCCCGCCTTGCCAAGGTCCCCGGCCCCGGCCACGAGCCCCGCGGCTTGCGCACCCGCAGCGGCCGGCGCTTCGACGCCCGGCGCTACGCCCTGGTCTGCCTGGTGCTGGCGGCCACCGAAGGGGCAGGGGAGCGAGCGACGGCTGCCCAGTTGTTCCGGGAGGTCGCCGCCCGGGCGGCGACGCTGGACGGCTTCGTCTTCTCCACCGACGTGGGTGCTGACCGCCGGGCGTTCGTCCAGGCGGTCCAAGCGGTCGAGGGCCTCGGGGTCCTCGAGCTGGCGGAGGGCGAGGAGGAACGCTTTGCCCGGGGCGAGGAGGGGGCGGACGCCCTTTACCGGATCGACCGGGAGCGGCTCGCCCTGTTGCCAACCACCTCGGCCCCACCCTCGCTGTTCGCGTCGCCGGACCAACTCCCCACCGACGCCTACCCCGACACCGAGGAGGGCCGGGTCCGCCGCCGGCGGCACCGGGTCATGCGTGCCCTGGTCGAGCAGCCCGTGGTGTACGTGGATGACTTGGCCGACGAGGAGCGGGACTACCTCAGCTCGCAGCGGGCTCGCATCGAGCGGGTCCTGCGGGAGCAGGTCGGACTCACCCTTGAGGTGCGGGCCGAGGGTTGGGTGGCCGTGGACGAGGACGGTGACCTGACCGATGTGGCCTGGCCCGACTTCGCCACGCCGCAGGTCGCTGCCCTGCGGATCTGCGACGAGCTGCGGAGCCGACGCCTTGCCGGGGCGCCTGCGGTGTGGCCGGACGAGGAGGTCGCTGGCTTCGTCGCCGGCCTGGCCATTGAGTACGCCGGCTACTG
>DASPZW010000506.1:0-15818 GCA_035636055.1 Actinomycetota bacterium | reverse complement strand
CGATCGGGGGAGGAACATGGCCATTCTGTGCATAACCACGCTGCCCGAAGGAGTAACCCTGGAGCAGGCGCTCGCCGTCTCGAAGGAGGTCGGTGGCGCAGAGGCGCCGCCCGCCGGCGGCATCAACCACACCATGATCGTCGACGGGGGCCGGGTCAAGTCCTTCGACGTCTCACGTCCTTCGACGTCTGGGAGTCCGAAGAGGCCATGAACACCTTCGCCGAGCAGCGGCTGATCCCGGCGATCATGAAGGTCATGGCGCAGTTCGGCATGGAGGGGCCTCCGCCGCCGCCGGACCAGCAGATCTTCGAGGCCCACGACGCCATGGGCGCGGCCGGTTAGTTCGGCAGAAGCCGCCGCACCTCCGCCACGTCCTGCGTGATCGCCGCTGCAAGCTCCGCCCCGGACGGGAAGGCCCGTTCGGGGCGGAGGTACGCGGCGAACTCGATCTCGCCCTCCTCCCCGTAGAGGTCTCCGTCGAAGTCGAGGGCGTAGGCCTCGAGTGTCACGGGGTTGTGGCTGCCGTACGTGGGGTTGGTGCCGACGCTGATCGCGCTGACGTGGCGCTCGTCCCCGACGATGAGGTGGCCGGCGTAGATCCCGAGGCCCGGGAGGCAGAAGTTCTCCGGTGGGGCGATGTTGGCAGTCGGGAACCCGAGTCCCACCCCCCTGCCCTTGCCGCGGACGATGCGGCCGGGGACCAGGTGGGGCCGGCCGAGTGCCTTCGTCGCCCAGTCGAGGTCGCAGGCGGCGATCGCCGAGCGAATGGTCGACGACGAGACCAGGCGCCCCTCGAGTACCTGCAGCGGTACCGCCTCGAACGACATCCCGAGCTCGCTGCCCATGGTGGCGAGCATCGCGGTGTCGCCCCGGGCCTTGTGGCCGAACCGGAAGTTCTCCCCCACGACCACCGCGCGAACACCGAGCCTCTCCACGAGCATCTCCGAGACGAAGGCTTCCGGCTCGACCAGCGACAGGCTTCGGTCAAAGGGGATGACCAGCACCCGGGGCACCCCGGCCTCGGCCAGGAGCCGGGTGCGGCGTTCCGTCGTCGTCAGCGCCATGGGGGCGTGGCCTCGCAGGACCGCCTGGGGATGCGGGTCGAAGGTCACGACCCCCGGCGTCGCCCCCGCCGCCGCGGCATGCGCCTTGAGCTGCTCCAGGATGGCCCGGTGACCGAGGTGGACGCCGTCGAAATTGCCGATCGTGACGGCCAAGGGGGCGGGAGTGCTCATGGCACGAGCACGGCGGCCGGCTTGAGCCCCTCCCCGTACCGGCGGTAGACCGCGATCAGCCGTCCGGCGGGATCGACGACGGCCACCGCTGCGCCGGCCTCGCCCCCGGGCTTGCCGAGCGACCGGCCGTGCGCGACATCGTCCAGCTCGCCGCCGGAAACGGCCAGCGTCTCGAAGTCGGCCAGCGCGGCGCTCATGGGCAGCACCCGGGTGGCGCGCTCCTCCTCCCCCATCGCCTCGAGCTCGGCGACGGTCACGGCGTCGGCCTCCCCGAGGGAGCCGATCGCCCTGCGGCGCAGCGTCGTCACGTGGGCGCCGCAGTGCAGCGCCTCGCCGAGGTCGGCGGCGAGGGTCCGCACAAACGTGCCGCTGGAGCAGCGGACGTCGATGGTCGCCTCCCACCGCCCCGACGCCGAGCCGGGGTCGAAGGCGTGGATCCCCAGCTCGTAGACCGTGACGGTCCGGGCCGGGCGTTCCACCTCCTCGCCGCGGCGGGCCGCCGCGTAGAGGCGCTCGCCGCCCACCCGCACGGCCGAGACCATCGGCGGGACCTGGCTGATGCCGCCAACCATCGAGGCGGCGGCTGCGCGCAGGTCGGCGGCGGTGAAGTCGCAGGGCCGCTCCTCGAGCACCGCACCCGTCGCATCCTGGGTGCTGGTCGTGGTCCCGAAGGCGACGACCGCACGGTACGTCTTGGGAAGGGCCTGGAGGAACTGCAGGATCCGGGTGGCCCGCTCGAGACCGACCAGCAGGATCCCGGTCGCGGGAGGGTCGAGGGTGCCGGCATGGCCGACGCGGCGGGTCGCGAACAGCCGCCGCAGACGGTTGACGACGTCGTGCGACGTCGGTCCGGCGTGCTTGTCCACGACGACCAGCCCGTCAGCCGTCTGCACGCCCGGCAGGATCCGGCGCGGCCGGGACGAGCACGGCCTTGATCGCCTTGATGGTCTCGTCTACGGCGCCGGGGGCCGGGAAGCCGGCTGCCTTGGCGTGGCCCCCGCCGCCGAAGCCCGCAGCGATCCGGGCGACGTCGACGTCGCCGCGCGAACGCATGGAGACCTTGTAGTGGCCGGGCTCGGTCTCCTTGAGCAGGACCGCCACGTCCGCTTCCCGGACTGCCCGCAGGAGGTTGATCATGTCCTCCGCCTCGTCGAGCCTCGTCCCGTTGAGGTCCTTCAGATCGAGCCAGCTCCACACGAGGCCGTTCTCGAGCCTGGCGCGCGAGAGCACGACGCCCAGGGTGTGGAGGTAGCCGAACGGCGCGGACTCGAAGATCTCGTTGTTGACGAGGGTGTGGTCAACCCCCTGCTCCCGCAGGTCGGCGGCCACCCGGAGCGTCGCCGGCGACGTGCTCGAGTACTGGAATCGCCCGGTGTCGGTGACGATCCCCGTGTAGAGCGCGGTGGCCTCGTCGGGGTTCGGGACCCCGCCCATCCGGCGGATCAGTTCGTAGACCAGCTCGCAGGACGAGGCAGCATCCGGCTCGACGAGGTTGATGTCGCCGAAGCCGTCGTTGGTGGCGTGGTGGTCGAGGTCGATGCGGGTGCCGGCCGCCTTGAAGACAGGCTGCAGCAGATCGAGGCGGGTGTCCTGGGCGCAGTCCACGGCGAGGAACACCTCGGGGGCCGGCGGTGGGTCACCGCCGACGAGGTCGAGCCCGGGGAGGAAGGCGTACTGGGGCGGCGTGCGCAGCGCCGCGCTCCCCCAGCCCATCCAGACCTTCTTGCCGAGCCGCCGGAGGTACAGGCCGATACCGAGCATCGACCCGAAGGCGTCGCCGTCCGGGAAGACGTGGCAGGCCACGGCGACCTCCCCGGCGTTGGTCAGCACCTCGACGGCCCGTGCCCACTCCTTGTCGTCAATCATCGCGGCCCTCAGTCATCGTGCGGCTCCTCCAACTTCTCGACCACCAGTGGCTTGGACACGCCCGCCTCCCGCAACAGCTGTTCGATCCGCTCCCCGTACGCCGCTGTCGTGTCCTCGACGATCTCCAGCGCCGGCAGGAACTTCAACCGTACCTCCCGCCCGAGCGTCGCCCGCAAATGCGGCACGGCGCGGCGGATGGCGACGAGCGAGTCCTCACGCGCATCGTCCGGACCGAGGAAGCTGACGTAGACCCTGGCCTGGCGAAGGTCGGGGGACATCTTGACCGACGTCACGGTGACGAAGCCGATGCGAGGGTCCGTGAGGCCCTGCAACGCTTCGCCGAGGACCTCCCGGGCGAGCCGCTCGACGCGCTCCGCGCGCGGATAGGTCCTAGGCATCTTCAGGGCTCATGACCTCGAGCGTGGCGTCCAGGACTTCGATGGCGTACTGGTTGCGCACGAAGCGTTCGATCTCCATCAGCATCTTCTTTGCATGGAACGAGGACTCCGACACACACGAGACGGCGATGGCACCCCGCTGGCGGAGGTCCTGGTAGTCCACCTCGGCCACCCCCGCGTTGAACTTGGCACGCAACCCTCCGACGATGTGGCGCACGACCTGGCGCTTGTCCTTCAGCGACGTGGAACCCGGCACGATGAAGTCGTAGCGGGCAATGCCGACGAACATAGGGCTCTCCGTTGGCGATGCCTCTACTCCCGGGGCAGCTCCCGCACCTCGAAGGCCTCGATCACGTCGCCTTCCTTCACGTCGTTGAAGTCGTCGAGGGTCATGCCGCACTCGAAGCCGGCGGCCACCTCCCGGGCGTCGTCCTTGAACCGCTTCAAGGTGTCGATGCGGCCGGTGTAGACCACGGTGCCGTCCCGGATCAGGCGCGCACGGGCACCCCGGACGATCTTGCCCTCGGTGACGTAGCACCCGGCGACGACTGCCCGGGGGATGCGGAACGTCGCCCGCACCTGTGCGGAGCCGAGTACGAACTCCTGCTCCTCGGGCGCCAGGAGGCCCTTGAGGGCCTGGCTGATGTCGTCGAGCAGCTGGTAGATGATCTGGTAGGTGCGGACGTCCACGCCCTCGCGCTCGGCGAGCTGCCGGGCGCCGGCGTCCGGCCGGACCCCGAAGCCCACGACGATGGCGTCCGAGGCCTGGGCCAGCGTGACGTCGCTCTCGCCGATCGCCCCCACGCCGCGGCGCAGGATGTTGAGCCGGAGGTTGGCCCGGTGCATCTTGACGAGCGACTCGGTGAGGGCCTCCAGGGATCCCTGCGTGTCGGCCTTCAGGATCAGGCGCAGCTCGGGGACGTCGCCGGTGCGGGTCTTGAAGAGCAGGTCCTCGAGGGTCGCCGGCTTGCCGCCCGCTACGAAGTCGGCGGCACGCTGCAGGGTCATCCGCTCGGCGGCGATGCGCTTGGCCTCCCGCTCGTCCTTCACGGCGAAGAACTCGTCGCCGGCGGCGGGCAGGCGGGACCAGCCGCTCACCTGCACCGGCTGGGACGGCCCTGCCTTGGGCACCTGGTGGCCGTTCTCGTCGAGCATCGTGCGGACCCTCGCCCACGCAGCGCCGCAGACAACCGCCTGGCCGGGCCTGAGGGTGCCCTTCTGGACGATGAGCGTGGCGACCGGGCCACGGCCGCGATCGAGGTGCGCCTCGATCGCGTGGCCCCGGGCCGGGACCCGGGGGTTGGCCTTGAGTTCCTGCAGCTCCGCGACCAGGTGGATCATGTCGAGGAGCTGGTCGAGGTTGGTCCCGGCCTTCGCCGAGACGTCCACGAACACGGTGTCGCCGCCCCACTCTTCCGGCGTGAGGCCCAGCTCGGAGAGCTGCTGGCGCACCCGGGTGGGATCGGCTTCGGGCCGGTCGATCTTGTTGACGGCTACGAGGACCGGCACGTGGGCGGCCTTCGCATGGTCGAGCGCCTCCACGGTCTGGGGCTGGACGCCGTCGTCCGCAGCCACGACCAGGATGGCGATGTCGGTGACCTGGGCGCCCCGAGCCCGCATCTGCGTGAACGCCTCGTGGCCGGGGGTGTCGATGAAGGTGGTGGCGAGGCCGTCCTTGCCGTGCACCTGGTAGGCGCCGATCGCCTGGGTGATGCCGCCCGCCTCGAGCGACAGCATCTCCTTCTTGCGGAACTGCTGGAGGATAGAGCTCTTGCCATGGTCGACGTGACCCATGACCGTCACCACGGGGGAGCGGGCCTCGAGCTTCTCGTCGGCCTGGCCGGCGTCCTCCGGGATCTCCTCGACGGGGGCCGCGGACACCTCGTCGGCCACCGAGACGATCCGGACGGGCACCTCGAACTCGTTGGCGAGGACCTCCACCTCGTCGTCGCTCAGCGACTGGGTGATGGTCTTCATCTCTCCGAGCCTCATGAGCAGCTTGATGACGTCGGTGGAGGACCTGCCAATCTTCTGGGCGAAGTCGGTGACCGTCACCCCGTGCGGCACGATCACCTCGTCGGCGGCGGGCTCACCCGGGTCCCCTGCGGCAGCCGGTACGACCGGTGCGGCGGGCTCGGACCCCCTCGGTGCGGGAGGGGCGGACGTCCCTGCCCCGGGCGCAGCCCCTGCCGGGGCCTTGGCAGGTGGGGATCCTTGTTCCCTTGCAGAGCCCTTCGGGGGCTCCGGCGCCGTGGGTGCCGCGGTGCGCGCCGACCCGTTGACGATCTCGCGCAGCTTCGCCGCATCCGAGTCGTCGATGGTCGACGCGTGGTTGCGGACGTCCACACCGAGCTTGGTCAGCATGTCAACGGCATCCTTCGACGCCAACCCCAGCTCCTTCGCGATCTGATGCACCCTCATCTTCGACATCTAGCCCTCGTCCCCCGCCCCATACTTGCGTTCCCTAAGATACTCCACAGCCCTGCCTGCCAATCGGCTGGCATCGCCATTTCCCAGCGTTGTTCGCAACGTCCTTGCAAGGCCGCCCCGGCGCAGGGCCTTCTCGATGCAGGCCTCGTCCGGACAGCAGTAGCCCCCCCGGCCCGGGCTCACCTGCCCCGGGTCCAGGTCCACCCCGTGCGGCTGCCGTACGAATCGGAGCAACTCCTGCTTCGGGCGGCGGTCCCGGCAGGCGGCACATCGCCGGACCGGGCCGGGCATCGAGGTCGACGAACGCCGGCGACGCTACGAGGCCTCGGCCCCGTCCGCCCCCGTCTCGGCCATGGCCGATGTCGGCACCGGCTGCTTGCGCAGCAACTCCTGCGCCACCTGGGTCTCGCTCTTGATGTCGATCCGCCAGCCGGTCAGCCGGGCGGCGAGCCGGGCGTTCTGGCCCTCCTTGCCGATGGCCAGGGACAGCTGGAAGTCCGGCACGATGACCTCGGCGGTCTGGGTGTCGGGGTCGATGCGGACCTCCTTGACCTTGGCCGGCGAGAGCGCGTTGGAGACGAAGCGGGAGGCATCCTCGGCCCACGGGATGATGTCGACCTTCTCACCACGCAACTCGTTGACCACCATCCGCACCCGCGACCCCTTGGGGCCGACGCAGGCGCCGACGGGATCGACGTTGGACTCCCGGGACGTGACGGCGATCTTGGAGCGGTGCCCCGCCTCGCGGGCCACCTGCTTGATCTCGACGATCCCGTCCACGATCTCGGGCACTTCGAGTTCGAAGAGCTTCTTGATGAGGTTGGGGTGCGTGCGCGAGCAGATGATCTGCGGCCCCCGTGGGGAGCGGCGGACCTCGACGATGTACGCCTTCATCCGGGAGCCATGGTCGTAGCGCTCCCCCGCCACCTGCTCCGCCTGGGGCAGCAGCGCCTCGACGCCCTTGCCAAGGTCGAGCAGCACGTAGCGAGGGTCGGCCTGCTGGACGATCGCGGTCACGATGTCGCCCTCGCGGCCCGAGTACTCGCCGTAGGTGATCTCGCGTTCCGCCTCGCGGATGCGCTGCAGGATGACCTGCTTGGCCGTCTGCGCCGCGATCCGCCCGAAGTCGGCGGGCGTCTCTTCCGTCCATTCCTTGATGAGCTTGAGCTCGCCGGTCTCCTCGTCCTCCTCGACCTCCTGGGCGAAGACGATGACGTCACCCGTCCGGCGGTCGATCTCCACGCGGGCGTCGTCGCCCACGGCGATCGGCGAGCGCTTGTACGCGGCGGCGAGCGCTTGTTCCAGCGCCGTCATGACACTCTCGAATGAGATGCCCTTCTCCCGCTCAACCAGGTGAATGGCGTCGAGATCGATTGGATTCATAGTCCCCCCCGCGTCCGCTTCAGTTCTCTGGCCCAATCTGCAACCAACCGTGCCTTGGCGACCCCCACGTACGGGATCTCCACCACGTCCTGCCGCTCCTCCGTGCCGGCACCTGCTCCGTTCCGGGGCCCCATTGGGGGCCCGTCAAGTGCCTCGAGGACGAACGACTCGTCCCCGGCGGAGCGGATCGTGCCGGTGAAGACACGCTGCCCTTCGATCGGTTCCTGGCAGCGCACCTTGATCCTGCGGCCCCCGAACCGGCGATAGTCCGCCGGCCGGACGAGCGGCCGCTCGATGCCCGCTGACGCCACCTCGAGCGTGTAACGGCCCGGGATGGGGTCCTCGGCATCGAGGGTCTTCGAAATCTGCTCCGTGATCTCGACGATCTCGTCGAGGGACACGGTGCCCTCGGGTCGATCGACGGTGAGGCTGAGCGTCTGGCCCATCGATGCGCGGCCCAGGCTGAACGTCACCAACTCGACTCCGAGGGCTTCCAGGATCGACTCGCAGGTGGCACGAACCGCGTCGGCAACTTCCGGCCGGGGCATGCTCACCTCCTCGTCTCAAGGTCCTGTTTGTGCGGCTCAGACTCTCCTGCTGGCGGTCCGTAACCTCGTGGACACAGACCAAATCTCAAAAAAAGAAGTGGGCCCTCGCCCACTCCGCCCTGCGGTACTGATGAAAGCTCCGGGCACAACCCTTACACCGCGGAGTTGCTCCGATTCAAGTATACGCCGCTTTGCACAGTCCGGCCCGGATCCGCGCCGGGTAGGATCGCGTTGGCAGCCAGGATACGTACCGGGCCAGGAGGACAACGACGAATGAGCCGTATGTGGGATATTTCGCTGCCGATCAGCCCCGACATGCTCACCTGGCCGGGTGATCCACTGGTCCGGATCGACCCGGCCCACCGCATCGCCAACGGGGACGCCGCCAATGTCTCCGAGCTGCACATGGGCACCCACACCGGCACCCACGTCGACCCGCCGCACCACTTCATCGACGGCGCCCCGACGATCGAGGCCCTGTCGCTGGAGACACTGATGGGTGAGGCGGTCGTCGTCGAGATCCACAAGCCGACCGGCACGATCGGCCCCGAGGAGCTCGAAGCCGCAGACCTCCAGGCCGGGGACACGCGGGTGTTGTTCAAGACCCCGAACTCGTCGATCTGGTCGGAGCCATACCCGGAGTTCCCCGCCGACTACGTCTCCGTCGGCCCGGAAGGGGCGACCTGGCTGGTGCAGCACGGCATCCGCCTCGTGGGCGTGGACTTCCTCTCGGTCGAGAAGCGGGGGTCGCCCGGGCACCCGACCCACGTCACGCTGCTGGGGGCCGGGGTCATCGTGATCGAAGGCCTGAACCTCTCAGGCGTGGAGCCGGGCCGCTACCGGTTGGTCTGCCTTCCGATCAAGATCCTGGGCGGCGACGGCGCCCCGGCCAGGGCGGTGCTGCTGGAGGCCTGAGGGAGCCAAGCGGGTTTGCCCTGAGGAGGTGGGCGGACTTCTGTACGGAAAACAGGTGTTTTTCCGCCCACTTCGCCGTTCCAACCCTCAGTAGGCCAGGGCCCAGGCGGCGAGTTCGGTGGCCGGCTCGCCGCACACGATGCAGGTGCCTTGGATCTCAGTGGGGGGGACCGGGTCGAGCGGGAGCACCCGGATCGTTGCCTTGGTGTCCGCCTTCACCCTGTCCTCGCACGCCGGCCGGCCGCACCAAAGGCCCTCGACGAAGCCGCCGGGGTCCTTGATCAGCGCCTTCAGCTCCTCGTACGTGGATGGGCGGAAGGTCCGGGCCTCCCGGAACGCGAGGGCCTGGGCGAAGAGCTCCGCCTGGATGCCGGCCAGCACCCCGGGGATGTGCTCCTCCAGGCCCTTGAGGGGCACGGGCGACTTCTGGCGCAGGTCGCGGCGGTAGAGCACCACCTCGCCCTTCGCCAGGTCCTTGGGGCCGATCTCCAGCCGCACCGGGACGCCCTTCAGTTCCCACTCGTTGAACTTGTAGCCGGGGCGGTACTCCTCCCGGTCGTCGGTCTGGACCCGGACCCCGGCCGCCTTCAACGCGGCCACCACGGGTGTAAGGGCGCCGGTCACCGCCGCCTTCTCCTCGTCGCTGCGGTAGATGGGCACGATGACGACCTGGATAGGGGCCAGGTTCGGCGGGAGGCGCAAGCCGGCGTCGTCGCCGTGGGCCATGATCAGGGCGCCAACCAGCCTGGTCGTCACCCCCCAGGACGTCGCCCATGCGTACTCCTCCTTGCCCTCCCGCCCGAGGAACTTCACCTCGTAGGCCTTGGCGAAGTTCTGGCCGAGGTAGTGCGACGTGCCGGACTGCAGGGCCCGGCCGTCACGCATCAGGGCCTCGAGCGTGAACGTCTCGACCGCCCCTGCGAAGCGCTCCGCGGCGCTCTTGCGACCGAGACGGACGGGGAGGGCCAGGTCGTCCTCGATCGAAGCCCGGTAGACCCTGTCGAGGATGGTCCGGGCCTCGGCCATCGCCTCCTCCGAGGTCTCGTGGGCGGTGTGGCCCTCCTGCCAGAGGAACTCGGTTGTCCGGAGGAACAACCGCGGGCGCAGCTCCCAGCGGACGACGTTCGCCCACTGGTTGTAGAGGAGCGGCAGGTCACGGTAGCTCTGGATCCACTTGGCGTACGTCGCCCAGATGATGGTCTCGGAGGTGGGGCGGATGACGAGCGGCTCGTCGAGCTTCTCGCCACCTGCGTGCGTGACGACCGCCACCTCCGGGGCGAAGCCCTCGACGTGCTCGGCCTCCTTCTCCAGCAGCTTCGAGGGGATCAGCAGGGGGAAGTAGAGGTTCTGGTGCCCGGTCTCCTTGATCCGGCGGTCGACCGCCTGCTGGATGCGCTCCCAGATGGCGAAGCCGTAGGGGCGGATGACCATGGTGCCGCGCACCAGCGAGGGCTCGGCCAGCTCGGCGCCCTTGACCACCGCTTGGTACCAGGCGGGGAAGTCCTCGGACTGCTTGGGGAGTGCCACGGCCCGGAGTCTATCCGGCCGCTTGAGGGCGGCCTCGGGAGAGTCTAATCGGGCTGCCGCAGCAGCCTCCCGATACTGACCCACCAGATGGGGCCGAGCACGACCGAGGCAAGCCCTCCGGTGAGCAACACGGCGGCGGTGGAGCCCAACGCCGCGCGACGTCCGGAAGAAAACACGCGTATGCACGCGATTTCTTCCGGACCTTGTGGTTCTTCGCCTACTCCCGTTCGACGTCCCGGTGGACCACCGTGCAGGGGTAGCTCTTCTCCTGGAGGAAGCGGGCGATCTCGTCGGCCATCACGACCGAGCGGTGCTTGCCGCCGGTGCAGCCGACGGCGATGGAGAGGTAGTGGCGGCCCTCCTGGACGTAGCCAGGCAGCAGGAACTCCAGCAGGTCCCGGATGCGGGAGAGGAACCCCTGGGCCGCATCCTGCCCGAGGACGTAGCCGCGCACCCGGCGGTTGAGGCCGGTGAGCGGCCGCAGTTCCTCGACCCAGTGGGGGTTGGGGAGGAAGCGGACGTCGAAGACGAGGTCGGCGTCGAGCGGGATGCCGTGCTTGTAGCCGAAGGAGATCACATTGACGGCAAGCCCGGTGCGGGGGTCCGCCTGGGCGAAGAAGGAGCGGATCTTGTCGCGCAGGGCGTGGACGTTGACCTCTGTCGTGTCGATGACGAGGTCGGCCTGCTCCCGCATGCCGGCCATGAGGGCACGCTCCTCGTGGATGCCGTCGATGACCCGCTCCGACAGCGGGTGCCGGCGCCGGGTGGCCTCGAAGCGTCGCACGATGGTCTGGTCCGATGCCTCGAGGAAGAGGATCCGGTACGGGATCCCCCGCTCCCGCAGCTGGGCGAGCGCCTTCTCGAGCTCGGGGAAGAACTCCCCCCCCCGGACGTCGACGACCAGCGCCACCTCCTTGGCCTTGATGCCGGGGCCGGACACGAGGCTGGCCATGCGGTCGATGAGGGCGGGGGGCAGGTTGTCGATGACGAAGTAGCCCAGGTCCTCGAGGTTCTTGGCAGCCTCCGACCGGCCAGCCCCCGAGAGGCCGGTGATGATGGTGAACTTGGGCAGGTCGGACCTCGTAATCATCCCGCTTCTCGCTCCGTGTCGAGCTCCAACCCATGCAGGGCCTTGTAGATCTTGACCGCCAGGGCGATCCCGATGCCCGGCACCAGGGCGATGTCGTCGGGGCCCGCCCGTAGCAGCCCCTTCACCGAGCCGAAGTGGCGGATGAGGGCCTTCTTGCGGACCTCGCCGACGCCGGGCAGCTTGTCGAGCAGGCTGGAGGTCATCCGGGGCGACCGCTTGGTTCGCTGGTACCCCACCGCGAAGCGGTGGGCCTCGTCCCGGATCCGCTGCAGCAGGTAGAGGGCCTCCGAGCCCCGGGGGATGATCCTCGGCTCGGCCTCCCCCGGCCGGAAGACCTCCTCGAAGCGTTTTGCCAGCGACACCACGGGGATGTCGCTCAGGCCGAGCTCGGCCAGCACCTCGACCGCCCGGTTCAGCTGCCCCTTGCCGCCGTCGATCACGACCAGCCCGGGCCGGTACGCGAAGCGGCTCGCCCGGTCCACCTCCTTCGCCGACTCGTCGAGGTAGCGCTGGAACCGGCGCCGGATCATCTCGCCCATCGAGGCGAAGTCGTCCTGGCCCTCGACGGTGCGCATTTTGAACTTGCGGTAGTCGGACTTCTTCGGCAGCGCGTCCTCGAAGACGACCATCGAGCCGACGACGTCGGTCGTGCCGAGGTTGGAGATGTCGTAGCATTCGATCCGCAACGGGGCCTCCGCCAGGCCGAGGTGGTCCATCAGCTCGTTGAGCGCCCGGGACCGGGCAGCGAAATCGCTCGCACGCTTCAGGCGGCTCTGTGCGAAGGCCTCCCTGGCGTTCTCCTCGACCGTCGCCAGGAGCTTGCGCTTGGCGCCGCGCTCCGGTACCCGGATGGCCACCTTCGTGCCGCGCAGCATCGCGAGCCACTCGTGCATGACCTCCTCGTTGGCGGGCTGGACCGGCACCAGGATCTCCTTGGGGACATCGTTGCCGACCGGGCCTTGGAGGTCGCCGTAGAGGTTCTCCAGGAACGAGGCGAGCAGCTCCGCCGGTTCCAGGTCCTCGACCTTGTCGACGATGAAGCCCTTGCGCCCCGTCATGCGGCCCCGGCGCACGAAGAAGACCTGGAACGACGCCTCCAGCTCGTCGCCGGAGAACGCGATGACGTCGAGGTCCTCGGGACGCTCGGTCACCATCTGCTGGCGCTCGACGACCCGACCGACCGCAGCGAGCTGGTCCCGGATCCGGGCAGCCTGCTCGAACTGGAGGGCCTCGGCGGCCGCCGCCATCTCCGCCTGCAGCCTCCGGATCACCGGCTCGTGGGCGCCGTCCATGAAGGCGCAGAAGTCCTCGATGTGCTTGCGGTGCTCCTCGGGCGTCACCGCCCCCACGCACGGCCCGGAGCACCGGCCGATGTCGTAGAGGAGGCACGGCCGCCCGGCCCGCTTGGCGCGGTCGAGGACGCCGGGCCGGCAGGTACGGATGGGGAACACCCGGATCAGCAGGTCGAGCGTGTCCCGGATGGCGTAGGCATGGGCGAACGGGCCGTAGTACTTCACACCCTTGCGCTTTTTGCCCCGGACGACCATCGCCCGCGGGATCTCCTCGTCGAGGGTCACCGCCAGGTACGGGTAGGACTTGTCGTCCCGGTAGCGGACGTTGAACCGGGGCCGGTACTTCTTGATCATCGTGACCTCGAGCTGGAGGGCCTCCACCTCGTTGGCGGTGACGATCCAGTCCACCGATGCCGCCTCGCCCACCATCGTGGCGGTGCGCGGGTGCAGCCCGTAGCCGAAGTAGTTGGGCACGCGGTGGCGGAGGCTCTTGGCCTTGCCCACGTAGATGACGCGCTCCGACGCATCCCGGAAGAAATACACGCCGCTGGAGTCCGGGATGTCGCCGCTGCGAGGCCGCCAGGCCGTGTCGACCGCCATCTGACCCATTGTAGGAGCGGTCGCACGCAGCCTGGTGCCAACCGATACCACGAGGCCCTGGCTTTTGAGCCTGCGAGAAACCGGGAAGGACCCCTCCGCACAGTGGCGCAGGGGAGGGGATCCGGTGGCAGAGCACGATGGGCCGCGGGCGGCAACGGCCGGGCGCCGGACGGCCGTCGCGGCGCTGGTGGGGCTTGCCGCCGGCGGCGTCGCTGCGAGGTTCACGCCCTGGCAGTCCTCGGTCCTGCTCGGCTGGGTCGCAACCGCCACCGTCTTCGTCGGGTGGGTCCTCGCTTCCATCGCCGGGAAGGACGCCGCGGCCACCGCGAGGAGCGCCAGCCGTGAGGACGGGAGCCGGGCGGCGGCGGACCTGATGCTCCTGGGGGCGGCGATCGCCAGCCTGGGAGCGGTCCTGCTCTCCCTCATCAGGGCCTCGGGCACCCACGGAGGCACCAAGGCGCTGTTGACCGTGGTCGCCGTGGCGAGCGTCCTGGCGTCCTGGGCCGTCGTGCACTTGACCTTCACGCTTCGCTACGCGCGGCTGTTCTTCGCCGAGCCCCGGGGCGGGATCGACTGGCACGACGACGAGAGGGACCCCCGCTACGTCGACTTCGCCTACGTGGCCTTCACGGTGGGGATGACCTACCAGGTGTCGGACACCGACCTGACCAAGCGGTCCATCCGGACAACGGCCCTGCGCCATGCCCTCCTGTCGTACCTGTTCGGCACTGTCATCATCGCCATCACGATCAACGTCATTGCCGGCCTTGCCAAATAACCCGGTCTTGCAAAGTAACTCGGCCTCGCCACGTAACAGCCGGATCACAGGTGGCGCACAAGCACATCCCGGAAGGATGAACCCGCCGTGAATCCATTCACCTGGCTCCACAGACTCGACAGATCCCTGTACCGGACCGCCACCTCGAGGCGGTCCCGCCGGCTCGACCGGACGCTGATCCCCCTCAGCCGGGCGGCCGACCGCTCCCTGCTGTGGATCGGCGTCGCTGCGGTCCTCGCAGCCGCAGGTGGGCGGTTCGGCCGGCGCGCTGCCCTGCGGGGCCTGCTGTCGGTCGGGCTCACGTCGGCGATCGTGTCAACGGACCGCTCAAGTACCTCGCGGCCAGGAAGCGACCCACCCCGTCCAAGCCGCCGACCCGGCCGCTGCGCCGGACGCACACCACCGCCTCGTTCCCTTCCGGGCACAGCGCCTCGGCGTTCGCCTTCGCCACCGGGGCGGCGCTGGAGGTGCCGGCTCTCGGCCTGCCGCTGGGGGCCGCGGCCGCCGGGGTTGCGGCCTCCCGTGTCTACGCCGGGGTCCACTACCCCGGGGACGTCCTGGCCGGATCCGTGGTCGGGGCCGTGGTGGGCCTCGCCACCACCAGGTTCTGGCCGCTCACGTCCCACGAGCCAGCGCAACTCCGGCCGAGCCTCGCCCGCGTCGATTCCGAACCGTTCCCCGACGGCGACGGGGTCACCTTTGTGGTCAACCCCGAGGCCGGTCCCGCCTTCGCGAGGAACCCCGCCGACGTCCTGCGGGAGGCCCTCCCGGCTGCCAGGGTCATCGAGACCGGGGAGGGCCTCGACCTGGGGAAGGCCCTGGAGATGGCCGCCGCCGATGCCCGGACCATCGGCATCGCCGGGGGCGACGGCTCCGTCAATGCGGCGGCCGAGAAGGCCCTCGACCGCAACCTCCCCCTGGTGGTCGTGCCCAGCGGGACGCTGAACCACCTGGCGAGGGACCTCGGCCTCACCTCGGCCCGGGACTCCATCGAAGCCGTGCAGCACGGGCAGGCGGCGGCGGTGGACGTGTCGACGATCGACGGCAAGCCGTTCCTCAACACGGCGAGCTTCGGCAGCTACGTCGAGCTGGTGGACGCGCGGGAGAAGCTCGAGACCCGGATCGGCAAGTGGCCCGCCGTGGTCGTGGCCCTCGTGAAGGTGCTCCGCACGTCGCGCCCCGTCACCGTCGAGATCAACGGCGAGCTGCTCCGGGTCTGGATGATCTTCATCGGCAACTGCCGCTACCATCCGCAGGGCTTCGCCCCGAGCTGGCGGGAGCGCCTCGACGACGGCCTGCTCGACGTCAGGATCGTCGACGGCCGGCGGCCGTTGGCGTGCATCCGGCTGATCCTCGCCCTGCTGACGGGGACCCTCGCCCGCAGCCGTGTGTACCGGGCCAGCGTGGTGCGACGCCTCGACGTGCGCTTCGTGGAGCCGGGACCGGTGCGGCTGGCCCGCGACGGGGAGACCTTCGAGGGGTCCCGCCACTTCAAGGTGGAGAAGCGCCGCCCTCCCCTCAACATCTACGTGCCCCGGGCTTGAGCCTCCACGCCGCCGGCACCCGTCCCCATGAGGGCTCCGGCCCCGGGGCCGAGCAGGGCCGGCGGCTCCGCATGGCCATCACCGGCGGGCTCATGCTTGCCGTCGTCCTGGCCGGCTTCTTCGCCGCAGCCGTGGACAGCGTCGTGTCCCGGTTGGGCCTCGAACGGCTCGACGCTCCGGTCACCCGCCTCGTCGCTGCGCACCGGACGGCG